>CAZJYV010000052.1:0-11060 GCA_964550295.1 uncultured Clostridium sp.
CCATGGTGCTGATGTTTTCGCCGTAGTTTGTGCCGGCAGGGCCGCCCACGAAGCCGGAGATCATGTCGCACACGCCGTCGCCGATGAGGTTGCGGTCAAGCAGGGCGACCATGTCGTATTTCTTGGTGGCGCCTTTCTGGCGGGCCACATCGTTGACGTAGATGTCAAGCTGGTAGACATGCGCCGTGGATTCGGGTATCGTTGCGATTGCGATGGGCATGATCGCCGCGACCGCAGCCCACGATACCTTGGGCAGTGAGAATGCGGGCAGCGCGAAGATGCTGCCGTCGCCAAGCTTCCACGCGGAGGCGGCAAGCGCCTCGGCAGGCAGGCTGCGGAAGAGAGTTTCGCCCGCGAACAGATGCACGCCGAGCGCCACCAGGCAGCCGACCGTCGCGCCCAGAAGCAAGGGGAGCTGGCCGAGGAAGCCCTTGAGATATTTGGAGAAGAGGATCGTGGAGAGGAGCGTGGAGAGGGAAACGATCCAGATCCAGTTGGTGCCGCCGTTGGGCATTGCGTCGCCCATGGCGTTGCCGGCAAGCGAGAGACCGATGATCATGGCCACGGGGCCGGTGACCGCCGGGGGCAGGACTTTCTCAACCGCGTTGCGGCCTACGAAGCGCACGACAAGACCTGCCGCGATGGACACAAGGCCGGAGAAAATGATGCCGAACTGCGCGATTTGGATGATTTCGGTCGGCAGGATGCTGACCTTGGAATAATCGATGCCGTTGGCGGCTGCAAGACCCATGACGGCGGAGAGATAGGCAAAGCTTGAACCGTAGTAGAGCGGAATTTTTCTGCCGGTGATCAGGGTGAAGCAGAGCGTCGCGATACCGCTTGCGAAAAGGGTGGTGGAAACCTGGAAGCCTGTAATGAGCGCAACGGCGATGGTTGCGGGGAACATGACGATGACCTGCTGCAGAGCGTAGAGCAGGAGTTTCCCTACAGGGGGCCTTTCGTCGGGAAGATAGCCGATTTTCTGTTTGTCCACTGTGTTTTTCCCTCTCTTTTCTTTAGTTGATGTATTGCATATCAATTGATATCCATTAAGCAGACCTGCATCGTTTCGTCGAAGGGCGGGATGCGCACCTCGACCAACTCCGTGCGCGCCGTGGGGATGCTTTTTCCGACGAAATCCGCGCGGATGGGCAGTTCTCTGTGGCCGCGGTCGATGAGTACCGCAAGCCGGATGACGCGCGGGCGGCCGCAGGAGATCACCGCCTCCATCGCCGCGCGCGCCGTGCGGCCTGTATAAAGAACATCGTCCACAAGAACGATGTTTTTTCCCGTTACGTCAAAGGACAGATCGGGCTTTTTCCAAATGGGGGATTCGTTCATCAGGGAAAGATCATCCCTGTAATACTTGATATCGATGCTTTCGCACGGCACATCCGCATCCTCGATTTTGAGGATATTATCCCGGATCATCCAGGCGATGGGTTCGCCGCGGCGGCGGATGCCAATGAGGCAAAGGTTATCCGTGCCCTTGTTTTTTTCAACGATTTCGTGGGAAATGCGCATGATGGCGCGCTTCGTCGCCACCTCGTCCATCAATTCCGCTTTGAAACCGAGCATACCGTTCCTTTCCTTACACAAAAAAACCTTGCCGCAATCCGGCAAGGCATGGAATCAACCTATAAAGGTATCCAGTGCGCCTTAACGTCTTGCCGGCATCTCTGTGCCATGCTTAAAAACTTCAAGCTGGTTTATTATACAATGGAGTCCTCCATTTTTCAACAGGAAATTTTATTTCACTTCGGTGCGTGGATTCCGTTCCATAAGCGCCATTGGTCGAATCTGCCGTTTGACTGCATGCGCACGCCTTGTTACAATAAATAAAAGCGCACGCGGTGCGCGGACGGGAACATTCTTGCCGATCCATGTTTACTGTATGTGGGGGTATTATGATCATGCGCAAATTTCTTGCCGTTGTCGCGGCAATCCTCTTCTGTCTGAGCCTTCCCGTCGCGGCATACGCGGCCCCGGGCGGCGTGTATGAACTTGGCGAACTTGGAATTTCGATTTCCATGCCGGAGAATATGCTGGTCTTTTCACGGGATATTGCCGAGGACGACCCGGATCTCCCTCTCATCGGCATGACGAAGCAGCAAATCCTCGATGTGATGCTCGACCAGGACATCTATCTCAATGCGCTTGAGCAAAGCGGGGAGTATGAGCTTGTCGTTTCGATGACAAAAAGCCCCGTCGTTTCCATGAGTATGCTGGGTGAGGAAGAGCTGAATGAGAGCATCGCGAGTTTGGAGCAGGAATATTCAAACGTGGGCGCGCAGCTGCTGGACTGTGTGGTTTACGATCAGGCGGCCGCGACTTTTTTGGAAATCCGCTTCAGCATCACGGAGGATAATTTCACAACCTACGGTCTGCAGTATTACACCATCTACAACAACAAGGCCATCAACGTCACGCTGCACTCCTATATCGGCGAGATCACGGCGGATCACGAAACTCTTATGCGCACGATCGTGGACGGGATCGCGTTCACAGCGGGCGATCCGAGGGCGGCGGCGGAAACGGACGGAAGCATTATCGGCGGCGCGGTCATCGGAACGACGGTCGCCGGTGCCATCGGCGGCGGTATTGCTGCGTTGATCATGAAGTCCCGCAAGAAAAAACAGGCGCAAGCGCAGACGCAGGCCGCCTTGTATACGCAGCCCGTCGACGGCTCTTACGGACGTATAGACGACGCGCAGCTCGCGGATATCGACTCGCGGGACGCGGCACAAGGCGCGGATGCCGCACGCAGCTGCCCGCATTGCGGCGAAACGCTTGCGCCGGAGAGCGCCTTTTGCGGCAGGTGCGGCGCAAGGATCGTGTAAGAAAAACGGAAATCGATGAACATTCGCCCGCGTTGATATGCGCGGGCTTTTCTTTTCGCGGAGGCTATTCTTCAGAATGAAACAAAATGGTATAATTCGTACAAATCAAACGATCATGCAAAGTAAAACTGCGAGTTCACAGGTGAACAGCATTTGCATGATACGAGGAGCAGCGCGCATGTTAATGGTTTCTTTGATTATGACGGCACTCCTGTCGCTGACGATGATAGGCTTTGGATTTTTATTGGCAAAAAAACCGCCGAAAGAAATCAATTCCGTCATCGGTTACCGCTCGTCAATGTCAGCGAAAAACAGGGACACATGGGCGTTTGCACATGAGTATTCAGGCAAAATGTGGATCAGAAGCGGGATCATTACTGCAATCCTGTCGGTGGCTTTCGCGCTTGCCTTGCAGAGTTTAAGCTGTTATAAACAACTGATGGTCGCATTGATTTATATTCAAATAGCAATATTGCTTTCCGTTATCCCCTCCACAGAAATAGCGCTGCGAAAAACATTTGATAAAAACGGCATAAGAAAGCAAATATAATCGCCCACAGGTGCCTCCGTGAATCTGTACTTAAACAAGACGGGGAAAGTCAAAATGACTTTCCTCTAAATGGACGCTGTATCAACGCATAACCTTTGCGAAAAACACGGATGCAAAAAAACGCAAGGCGCGCTATGATAGAGGTGAGCAGGGAATAACAGAGATGACAGACGGATGCCGTACCCCGATGAAATCCGCGCGGCGGTATTTCAAACGGGAACGGTTCGCATAATAACAAATACGGGAAAGGAGAACGGATATGAAGGTTTTCATGATTGGCGGGACGGGTCTGCTCGGCAGCGAGGCGGCGCGGGAACTGATCGCGAGGGGACACGAGGTATCTTCCATCGCCTTGCCGCCCATCCCCGAAGGCGCGAAGCTGCCGCCCGAGATGGAGCTTGCGTTTGGCAACTACATGGAGATGAGCGACGGAGAGCTGGCGGCGCACTTCAAAGGCAAAGATGCGTTCGTTTTCGCTGCCGGCGTGGATGAGCGCGTGGAGGGCCCCGCGCCGATTTACGAAATGTTCAAGCGCTTCAACATCACCCCGCTGGAGAGGATGCTGCGCATCGCCAGACAAAACGGCGTGAAGCACGCGGTTATCTGCGGGTCGTACTTTTCCCATTTCGCAAAACTCTGGCCGGAAAAGGAACTGGGCAAATGGCATCCCTACATCCGCAGTCGCCTGGATCAGGAGCATGTCGCGCTTGCCCTGTCGGATGAAACCTTCGACGTTGCAATCCTGGAACTGCCCTATATCTTCGGTGCGCAGCCGGGGAGGAAACCCGTGTGGGTGTTCCTTGTGGAAATGATCCGCGGCATGAAAAACGCCACAATGTATCCCGCCGGCGGCACGACGATGGTCACGGTGCGGCAAGTGGGCGAGGCGATTGCGGGCGCGGTGGAGCGCAGCCGCGGCGCTAGGTGTTATCCGATCGGCTACGATAACCTTACCTGGGTGGAGTTTTTGAGGATCGTCCACAAGCACATGGGTTGTCCGGAAAAAAAGATCACCACCATCCCCAAATGGATGTATGTGATGGGCGCGCGCAAGATCATGAAGGAGCAGAAAAAAGCCGGACACGAACCGGGGCTGAACATGGTGAAGTTCGCGGATATGCAGTGCGCGGAGTTGTTCATCGATAAATCGCTCGGGTGCGAGCCGCTCGGCGTCAAGCCGGACGATATCGATGCCGCCATCGGAGAATCCATCCGGCTTTGCCTGGATATTTTGGATAAAAACGCCAGAACAGTTGGGATGAAGGGCGAGTAAACCGAATCAAGTCACCGATTGGGATAAAAAGACGCCCCGGTTTCGGCCGGGGCGTTCGCTTCTTCATTTCTGCGTCAATCATCCCCGCGAAGCAGATTTTCGGCGTAATCCTGCAGGCTTTCGAGCGAGTTGACGTTGTCCGCGCGGGTATTGATCTGCGCGCGCACATAGTCCGGCAGGTTTTCAAAATATTGACGCGCCTCAGTGTCGTTTTCTAACAGCGTGTACATGTTGTTGTATTTGGTTCCCATCTGTTTCACCTCCGCGCATAGGATGCCCTGAAACGCGGCAATCGATGCCTCGGTCAGCCGCGGTGGGTCGGATGGGATCGCATAATCCCCGCGTTAAAACCGAAAGCTAAGAAAAAAGGAGCTTTCAAATGCCGAACAAGAAAAAACTGACGGATGAGGACTATCTCAATATGGCGAGCACTGTTTCTGCGAACGAAACCACAGGCATGATGCCCTCGCTTCCCCGGTCGCGCGAGGAATACGAAGCGCTGCAGGATCTTGCGGGCATGGGCATACCCAAAGAGCGCAATCAGATGCAGGATTGAACGCCGGTCATCCGCAATGGCTCACCGAACGCCGCGCCGCCGCAAGGCGCGCGGCGTTTTTTGCGTCGGCGTGAAATCCATAGGGCTGTCCCACAGCATTATCCGCATATAACAGAATAGGGCGATAAGGAGGTATGTCATGGATGCATTTTTTTCATGGGCTACGCTTGCCACATACGCGGGCGCGCTCGGCGCGACGATGGCCATCACGCAGCTGTTCAAGGATGTGAGCTTCATCGACAAGCTGCCCACGCGCATTTTTTCATGGATGGTCGCGGCGATTGTGCTGATTCTTGCGAACTTATTTACCGGAACCCTTACCTGGGGCAGCGCTGCGCTTTCCGTCATCAACGCCGTGGTCGTCAGCCTTGCCTCCAACGGCGGGTATGATCTGATCAAGAGCGCTTCGGCGGGCAAAACAAAATAGCGCCGCGCACCCCCCGTGTTCTCCTTCCATGCGCCTGCCCCCGCTTATGCGGGGGTTCGCTTTTATCGTCGCGCTGCCGCGGCGATTGTCGGGATACGGATGGGCCGCAGCCGAGCGCGGCGTTTTATTTCATACCCAGCGTGAGGACCTGTTTCGGGCAGCAATCCGCGCACGCGCCGCAACGGATGCAGGCGAGGGACGCAACACGTCCGAATTGGATTTCCGCCGCCACGTCGATGCTCATGGGACATTTTTTCGTGCAGAGCCCGCACGCGATGCAGCGTTCCGGTTTTGCGCGCACCTTGAGCTGCGGCGCATGGAGCGCGCGTCCCAACAGCTCGCCCGCCGTCATGAAGGGCGCCATCCAGCAAATCGCATGGCACGCGCCGCGGCGGCCGATGGCGAGGGTGAGTACGAACAGCACGATCAACACCAGATAATAGGTGATGAACTTGAACGGCGTGTCGATGGAAACCACGCTTTCCGTCAGGTGCAGCGGATCCACGCCCCGGATGCCGCCCGCCAGCACGAACGACGCGATCAGGATGCCGAACCATACGACGAAAATTGCGTAACGGAGGATCGCCAACTTTTTTATGTTGACGCGCCTGTCGTTCACGCAAGCGCCAACCTCGGATATACCCGCCACGGGGCATAGCCATGCGCACCACACCCGCCCGAGGAAAATGCCCGAAAGGAACTGCAGCGCGAACACGAGCACGCTGCCCGAAACCAGCCCCGCCATCGCCCCGTCGATTGAAACATAGGGGGAAAGATAATTGAACGTCAGGGGAAAGAGGAACATCGTTGAAAAAACCAGAATCAATCGTATTTTTCGCCTCATAAATCGCGCCTGCCTTCCAGATAGTTTTCTGTTTCGACGCACCAGTCGAGGTACGCCCGATTTGCCTTTACGCCAAAATCGATCACGCGCAGGATTGCCGGGTGGGCGGGATCATTTTGCTCGATGGCCTTTAATTCCCTTTCGAACGCTTCAAGTGTGCGCAGGTCAGCTTCGTGCGCCGCGCGGAATCTGCGCACATGCCCGATCATAACCTGTGCGCCGACGAGATGCGAAAAATACATCTTGAGCAGGATCTCAAGCCTTATGGATTCCCGTTCAACCGGCTGCGCAAGCCATTCGCGCAGCACATCCATGCCGCGCGGCAGCAACGTGTAGGCCTTTTTCGCGCGCGCCGGGGGCGGGGCATTTGCGCTGTCCGTCTCCCCGATGCAGCCCGCCGCGCACAGCGCGCGCAGCGCCGGGTAAAGCTGGCCGTAGCTTTCGTTCCAGAAGAAGCCGAAGCGGATGTCGATGAGTCTCTTGATCGTATAGCCCGTCATGGGCGCTTCGGACAGCAGCCCCAGGATGACGTAATCCGTTTGCTTCATGCGTTTCTCCTATCTAACAGATATATCTATTAGATATAATATCGTCTCTTTCCGTTTTGTCAACCCTATCCGGCGGATGCGGTTGTTTTTGGAAAGCTGTTGACAAGAGTATCGACATCCGATATAATCCAGATATAACGGATACCGATATAACGGAGGTAGATATATGAGTGCTGAATCGATGGCGCTGACCGAGGCTGTCTATTATATTCTGCTTTCTCTCTTTGAGCCGCTGCACGGTTATGGCATCATGCAAAATGTGGAGCGATTGAGCGCGGGGCGTGTGCGGCTGGCCGCAGGCACGCTATACGGCGCGCTCAACGTGCTGCTGGAGCGCGCCTGGATTCGCGCGGCCGACGGGCCAGCGTTTGAGCGAAAGAAGGAGTACGTCATCACCGATACGGGGAAAGACGCATTAAAAACGGAACTCATCCGGCTCAAAGAGCTTGTACGCAACGGTGAAACCATTTCGGGAGGTCGTATATGAGATATGTTATGTACAGGTTTTTTTCAATCGGCGATTATGAAAAGGAAGAAAAATGGCTCAACGAACAATCCGCCAGAGGTTTGCAGTTTGTTGATACGAACGGCATTCGCTATGTTTTTGAGGATGGCAGCAGAGGTGCGTACCTCTATCGCCTTGAACTCCTGACCCACCGGCCCAACCACCCGGAAAGCGCTGCGTATCTCCGCTTTCTGGAGGAAACCGGCATCGAGCATGTCGGCTCGTTCCGCAGCTGGGTTTATCTTCGTAAGAAAGCATCCGACGGCGCCTTTGAACTTTATTCCGATCTCGACTCAAAGATCGCCCATTGCAGGCGCATCCTTCGGATTGGCACGGGCATAAGCTTTGCTCTGCTGGCGGGCATCGCGGCGGAGCTGATCGTCGCCGGCATGCAATATTACGGTCAGCCGCACATCGCGGGGGCAGGGAAAATGTTCCATACGCCTTACTTCGCTGCGGTGGTCTATCTGTTTGCGCTGATCGGCTTCGTGCAGCTCGTCGTCGGCCCCATCAGGAAGATGCGCAAAAAACTCCATGCGGAAAAACAAATCAGCGAATAGCTCAAGGATGCTGCTTTTTCGGCACAAAGGGGATGAGGATGTTCTCATCCCTTTTTCCGTTGCCAAAAACGCGGCGCTCAGGAGCGTGGCGTCGTCGCCGATGAAGCGGTTTGCTTTTTCCGCGTTGCGGCAAACGCCGTGCAGAGGATGATCAACCCGCCGATGCATTCACGCAGCGTCGGAGCGGCGCCCAGCAGCAGCCACGCGAAGAGGATGCCGTACACGGACTCCATGCCCGCGACAATACCCGCCGTCTGCGCCTTGACGTGCTTTTGCGCCGATACGAACAGCGAGAACGCAAGCGCCGTGCAGATTGTGCCGATGGCGGCGATGCCCGCGAGATCCGATGGAGTTGGCCGTTCCCCCATGACGAGTACGGCAGGCAGCAGCGCCGCGGCGGCGACCGCCTGCTCATACAGGCAGATTTTTGCGCCGGAGTAGCGCGTGGACAGGGCGCGGTTCATCAGGGTCAGCGCCGCGTAGGAAAGGCTGCCCGCCATCCCCCAGAGGATGCCGAGCGTGGCGCTGTCTGCTAAGGAAAAATCCGGTATCGTGATCAGAACGCCCGCGAGCAGAAGCGCGGCGTACAATAGGCTGATTTTTCGGAACGGTTCGCGAAACAGGGGCGGTTCGATGAACGTCAGGAACAACGGATAGGTTGAAAACGTGATGGTTCCTATGGCGACCGATGCGATTTTGACGGATTGGAAGAACGTCGTCCAATGCACGGCGAGCACAAGCCCCGCGGCGGCGAGGAGCAGCGCGTCCTTCGCGCGGTCCAGCCGGAGCGGCTCCTTTTTTATGATGAGAAAAAGCAGCAGCAAACACGCGGATACGGCCGAGCGGCCGAACGTCACCAGCACCGCGGACGCGCCGACGAACTTTGCAGCGACGCCCGATAGGCCGAAGAACATCACCGCCAGATGCAGCATCAGTATGCTTTTTTTATGCATGGCATGTTCCAGCGTTTGCCATCTCCTTCAACCATTTTTCTACAGGTAACGCTGTGCATTATAACACGCAAAAGGGGCGGAATCCAGCGGCGGACGGGTAAAAAAGGGCAGATTTCGCGAAAAAAGGATATTTTCCGGGCAATAAAAACATCTTTTACGGGTGTTGACAAACGGATCGCCCCCGTGTATAATCACACCTAATTCAATAATAAAATGCGCTGACAGCGAAAGAGTACCGGGAGGGGCGACCGCCCCAAGGGCCTTTCAGAGAGCCGCCGGATGGTGCGAGGCGGCAGGTACGGCCCGGGAATACACGCTACGAGCATTCCATCAAAAGGCATATGCCGAGTAGACTGGAACGGGATTGCCCGTTATAGCGACGGGGTATCGCGGAGCAATCCGTCGTACCTGAAAAGGCATGCATCGCGAGGTGCAGGCGAATTGAGGTGGTAACACGGGATTTGGCGCTCGTCCTCTGGTAAACGGAGGAGGAGCGTTTTTTGTTTATCTTCCCGCGAAGGCATCGGGCCAAAGGATGCCTCCCCAGCAGACTATTTTGCAAAGGAGAGTACAACTATGGAAACCATCGCGTTCGCAAACGGAAAAAAGATCCCCCTTGAGATGCATAAGGTGCGCATCGTACAAAAGCTGAACCTGCCGCCGGTGGAACGCAGGCTTGCAGCCATCAGGGAGGCAGGAAATAACACATTCCTGCTGACAAACAAGGATATTTTCCTCGACATGCTCACCGACTCCGGCGTCAACGCCATGAGCGACAACCAGCTCGCCTCCATGATGACGGCGGATGACAGCTACGCGGGCAGCGCAACCTTTACCCGGTTGGAGGACAAGGTCGGCGAAATCTTCGGCACGCGGTTTTTTCTGCCCGCGCATCAGGGCCGCGCGTGCGAGCATATCATCGCGCTCACCTTCGTGAAGCCGGGCAACATCGTGCCCATGAACTTTCATTTCACAACCGCCAAGGCGCACATCACGCGCATGGGCGGCATCGTGGAGGAACTCGTGTGCGACGAGGGCAGGAAACCCGTCAGCGACTGCCCCTTCAAGGGCAACTTCGACCTTGATAAATTGCGCGCGCTCATTCAAAAAGAAGGCGCGGGCAACATCCCCTTCATCCGCATCGAGTCGGGCACCAACCTCATCGGCGGGCAGCCCCTTTCGCTGGAGAACATCCTTGCCGTGTCGAAGATCGCGCGTGAAAACGGCATTATAACCGTGATGGACGCATCCCTCTGGCAGGATAACCTGTACTTCATCCGCAAGCGCGAGGAGGCGTGCAGGAACATGACCACACGCGAAATCACGCGGGCGATGGCCGGCGCGATGGATATCATCTACTTCTCCGCGCGTAAGCTCGGCTTTGCGCGCGGCGGCGGTCTGTGCATGCATTCCCGGGCGCTGTGCGAGAAGATGAAGGAGCTTGTGCCCATGTTCGAAGGCTTTCTGACCTACGGCGGCATGAGCGTGCGCGAGATGGAGGCGATCGCCGTCGGCCTTGAGGAAACGATGGATGATGACGTCATCTCACAGGGACCGCAGTTCATCGCATACATGTGCGCCGAACTCGTTAAAAAGGGCGTACCCGTCATATTGCCCGCCGGCGGCCTCGGCTGTCATCTTGACGCAATGCGTTTCCTTGACCATGTGCCGCAGACGCAATATCCCGCGGGATCTCTGGGCGCGGCGTTGTTCATCGCGGGCGGCATCCGCGGCATGGAACGCGGCACCATGTCCGAGCAGCGGGAGCCGGACGGCAGCGAGCGGCTTGCCGACATGGAGCTTCTGCGCCTCGCCCTGCCGCGCCGCGTGTTTACCCTTTCTCAGGTGGAATACGCGATCGACCGCATCGTATGGCTCTTCGAGCATAGAAAAATGGTCGGTGGGCTGAAGTTCGTGGAGGAACCCTCGTCCCTTCGTTTCTTCTTTGGCAGGCTGGAAGCGGTGAGCGATTGGCAGGAAAAGCTCGCCATGCAGTTCCGCAAG
>CAZJYV010000053.1:0-10951 GCA_964550295.1 uncultured Clostridium sp.
AAAATGAAAGGTTTATACGCGAAAAGCTTGACAACGCTCCATCTATTCGCTAAACTTGTCTTTAACGAATAATTTAAATTGGAAAAAGATGCGCTCCCCTCTTGTATCGCCGTTATAAACTTTGGAGGCTCGCCATGGCAACAGATTATGCTGGCGCACAATATAAAGAATACACGCTGATGTTGCGGGAACGTATGAAGGAACTGCCTTCGTTTTGTTCGGAATTTTTCAGGGGCATCGAAAATGAAACACTTGTAAGAACACGCTTTGCCTATGCCGGGGATTTGCTGCTTTTTTTCAAATACCTGACCGCGGAAGTGGCGCGTTTTAAGGACCGCGCGATTTCCGCCATAACCCTTGCCGACCTAGATGGCGTTTCCGTCACTGAAATTGAAATCTATCTCGAATACATATCCCTCTATTCGGATGAAAACGAACGGGAAAAAACCAACAACGAGCGGGCAAAAGCCCGCAAGCTCTCAGCGATCCGATCGTTTTATAAATACTTTATCAAAAAGGAAAAGCTCGAACACAACTCCCCCGCCCTCGTCGATCTGCCGACCATCCATGAGAAAACCATCATTAGGCTGGAACCCAACGAGGTTGCGGATCTGCTGGATATTGTCGAAAGCGGCGAGGGCTTGTCCGACCGACAAAAGGATTTCCACCAACTTACGCGCAGGCGCGATGTCGCCATTTTAACGCTTTTTCTCGGAACGGGTATCCGCATCAGCGAACTCGTCGGGATTGACATGGACGACATCAACTTTTCTGCGAATGAGTTTTCTATCATCAGAAAGGGCGGCAATCAGGATATCCTCGTATTCGGCGACGAGGCGCGTGCGGCGCTGCTCGACTATATGCTTCAGCGTGAGGCAATGACGGCTGCGCCGGGGCATGAAAACGCGCTGTTCCTCTCGCTTCAAAGAAAGCGACTGACAGTCCGCGCTGTGGAAAATCTTGTTAAAAAATATGCAGCGATTGCCGTACCACTCAAAAAAATATCGCCCCATAAGCTTCGAAGCACATACGGGACGATGCTCTATCGCGAAACCGGGGATATCTACCTCGTGGCGGACGTACTCGGTCACAAGGATGTCAACACCACGCGCAAGCACTATGCGGCCGTTTCCGAGGACAGGCGGCGACTTGCCGCAAAAGTCATCAAACTGCATCAGGACGAATAATATTCACCGTTTTTTTACGCTCGGCCGGCTACCGCGGATGCGCGCGGCATCGTGTTTTGCGCAATGCGCCTCTACCCCATCGTTTTCTTCCTTTGCCCGTTCTTCAAGTTCAAGTTGATGGAGCTTTTCCTCCCATTCTGCCAGCAGCGCGGGATCGATATCCAACGGGGGCAGATCGTCTCCGATGAACGCATCCTGCTCGTCATCATCCGTATAATATACGCGCATAGAGTCAACATCTACCGAAGCGTTGACATCCAGATAATCCGCATCGCTTTTGTCAAGGCATTTGCAGCAATTATCGCATATTTTTGCGGGATCGAGATCGCAAATATCGCTTTCCGGCGTCACCGCTTGCTTATCTCCAGGCACTTCTCTTTTTGATATTCGTTCCATGACCCCTCCGAAACAGAACATGTGTTTGTATTATTTCGCCTCACATGCTATACTATGATTCATTATACCACATTCGGAGGCAATCATGAGCAAATTCGGAAGCACGCAGTCGTCGGTTTACCGATTTATCCATACATTTTATCAGGAAAACGGCTTCCCGCCGACGGTACGGGAAATTTGCGCGGCTCTGGGTCTCAAGTCCACTTCAACCGTGCACACGCATTTAAAAAACCTGGCAGAAAAAGGCCTTATCCGGCTTAATCCGACCAAACAGCGTTCCATCACCATCATTGCCACGGATGAATATCGAGAAAAAACCGCATCAGCCAAACGGGTTCCGCTCGTGGGCTTCGTGGCCGCGGGCGAACCGATACTGGCCGTTGAAAACGTGCAGGACTATTATATGTTCTCGCCCGCCATCCTGCGCGGCGCTTCCGAGAATGAAGTGTTCATGCTTGAGGTCCGCGGCGAAAGTATGATTGACGCAGGAATCAACGACGGGGATATGATCATCGTCCACAACGGAATCGGCACGCAGAACGGGGATATCGTCGTCGCACGCGTACGCTCAGACACGGCAACGGTCAAGCGCCTGTTTATCAATGCGGATGGCACCGTCCGCCTCCAGCCGGAGAACAAGACGATGCCGCCAATCATCGTGGATCAAAGCGAAGTTGAAATCATCGGCAAGCTGATTGGACTTTACAGAAAATATTAACAGTTGCCTTATCGCCTGGCCTTGCTTGCGTCGAATACTTTCATCGCCGCCAGCTTGCCGTGGGAATAGGTCAGCGCACCTTGAACATAAGCCGTGAACGGCTCACGAATCGGTGCATCCGCGCTCAGCTCGATGCTCGCTCCCTGCACAAAAGCGCCCGCCGCCATAATTACCTTGCTCGTATATCCCGGCATATCCCATGGTTCGGGCGAGGCTTGACTGTCCACCGGGGACGCGGATTGAATGGTTTTGCAGAACGCGATCAGCTCCTGCGCCGTATCGAAGCGGATCGCCTGCACGATATCGGAACGAATCGCGTCCGCCGCGGGCATGGTTTCATAACCGAGCTGCTCAAACATGCGCGCGAATAGCGCCGCGGACTTCAGCGCCTGCGCGGTTGTATGCGGCGCCATAAAAAGACCTTGATAAAACGGACGGTAGCTTCCTGCATAGGAGCCTACCTCGCGCCCCATGCCAGGAACGGTCAGTCTATGGGAAATCCGTTCAACAAGTGCGCGTGTACCGGCGATATAGCCACCTGTCGGCGCAAGGCCACCGCCCGGATTTTTAATTAAGGAACCGATGACGATATCCGCGCCGAAAGCAGTCGGCTCGTCCGTACAGGTAAATTCGCCGTAGCAGTTGTCCACAACGATCAGCGTCTCCGGCAGTTCCTGTTTAATGATGTCGAACAAAGGCGCCATATCGCGCGCCGGCAGGAGCGAATCGCGCCACGCGTAGCCGCGCGAGCGCTGAAGATACAGAACGCGCGGTTTTATTCTTCCGACTTTTTCAAGAATCGTCTGCAGATCGATCCTGCCATCCTCACCCAGCGGAACCGCATCGAACGATACGCCGCTTCGTTTGAGCGAATTTGGATAATCTCCCGAAAGACCGAGCACATTTTCGAGCGTGTCATATGGCTTGCCGGAAGCGGAAAGAATGCAGTCTCCGGGTTCCGTCAGCCCCGCAAGCGCCATATAAATGGCATGGGTACCCGAGGCGAACTGGGGCCGCACAAGCGCATCCTCAGCTTGGAGTGCGCGGGCAAAAACGCGGTCGAGCGCGTCACGGCCGACGTCGTCATACCCGTAGCCGGTGGACGGCGCAAAATGCCTTGCCGCAATGCCTTCATCGGTGAAAGCGCGCAGCACACGCGCGGCGCAAATTTCCTCAATGCGTTCTATGCGCGCAAATACGGCGCCAAGCGATTCCTCTGCTGCCGAAACAGCCTCCGCAGCCGCCGCACTGACACCTGCCGCTTTTGCGATTTTCGCGTAAAAATCATCCATTTTCGGTTTCCTTTTTTTGCACAGCCGCTTCCGGCGTGATGGTTGAAATTGCATGCTTGTAGATCATTATTTCCTTCTCGGCGCTTTTGGCAAGCACGACGAAGTTGTCATACCCGGTGATGACGAGATGGTTAAGCTGATAGCCGTTGATCACATGGATCGTAACGGGCGTTTTCTCTTTCCGGATTTTATTTAGGAAGGTATCCTGAAGATTCAGTTTATCAGCCATCTCATGCCTCCGTAAAATAATTGTACACCGCGTCGCTTAGGACTCGAACGTCTCTATAGGCCGTAACGTCAAACCAGCGGATGCGCTCCTCTCGGCGGAACCATGTAAGCTGACGCTTGGCAAAACGCCGTGTTTCCTGCTTGATGGTTTCAACCGCTTCATCAAATGTACAGTCTCCTCGAAGGTAACACGCCATCTGCTTGTAACCCAATCCCTGCATTGCAGACGAGGCGGGATCGACACCTGCGGATAGAATCGTCCGCACTTCAGCTTCAAGGCCTGCTTCCAACATGGCATCCACACGTTGCTCAATCCGCCCGTAAAGCATGTCCCTTGGCATGGTCAGCCCTGCTAGAACCGGCAGATAAGGCAGGTTTTCGTCATCCCTGTGGGTGAAGTCCGCGCCAAGCTCGGAAAGCGTCTTTCCCGTTCCTTCCATAATCTCGATCGCGCGGATCACGCGCTTGACATCGTTGGGATGCAGTCTATGCGCCGTTTCCGGGTCAATCGCGAGCAGCCTTTTATGCGCGCAGCCTTTCTCGGCACATTCCCTGTCGCTCCAGTAAGCGCGCAACGCATTGTTCGGCGGTGCTGATGGAAATGCCAGCGGGTAGATCAGTGCGTTTATATACAAGCCTGTTCCCCCGACAACAAGCGGCCTTTTACCCCTCGCTACGATATCGAATATACTGGCAAGTGCGCCCTCCCTGTATCTCGCCACGCTGAAATCGCGTTCCAAAGGCGTTGCGACATCGATCATGTGGTGAGCAACGCCCTGCCTTTCCTCCTCGCTCGGTTTCGCGGAGCCAATGTCCATCCCGCAGTAAACCTGTATGGAGTCCGCCGATACGATTTCAGCATTCATGCGTTTTGCAAGTTCGATGGAAACAACGGTTTTTCCGGAAGCGGTCGGTCCCGTTAAAAGATACAGCCTCGGCTTTTCCATTTCAAAGCACCCGTTTAAACAGCTTTTCAAATTCAAGCCGGGACATAGATATCATCACTGGCCGTCCATGCGGGCAAGTCATGGGTATCCCCTCCCGCTCGTAGAAAGCAAACAGCTCCTCGATTTCCGCCTTATCCGGCTTCTCCCCCGCCTTGATTGCGCGGCGGCAAGCGGTGCGGATTAGCGTCGCCCGCTTGAGTTCAACGGTGTTGAGCCGGTATTTTTTATCGAGCTGCTCGATGGCTTCAAAAAGAAAGGCTTTCGTCTGCGGTGCGCCGAGGATTGACGGCACTGCGCGGATGCTCACCGTAAGTGGTCCGAATTCGGAAATATCAAACCCCAGTTCCTCGAACACATTGAGGTTGGCGATCAGCGTTTCGTATTCATAGGGCGGCAGTTTCACGATCTCCGGCACCAGAAGAAGTTGGGAATCAGCGTTCACTCCACACCGGACGATCTGTTCGTACAGTTTGCGCTCATGCGCAGCGTGCTGGTCGATAAAAAACGCGGTTTCACCCATCTGCGCAATCCAGTAACAGTCGAAAAGCTGACCGATCACGTTGACGCGATCCGTAGCAAGGCGCTGCTGTTCTTCCCTCATAATCGGCTGTGCAGGCATGCTTTGGGGTTTGATTGACGCGTCCGTATATTCGGAAAAGACGGGATACGGTGCATTGTGCGGAGTAGTAGAAACGCCCGAATCGCGAAACAGAACCTTCTCCACAGGTTTCGCGGCGAACGCATCAGGCGGGAGCGCCTCCAGTCGCATAATTTCATCCGTTCGGCTGAAAATCGATTTTCCCCAGTTTTGAGAGACGTGCACCGTTTCTATTTGAGGCTGTTTGTCCTCTTCGCTGAAAATAACCTGCATTTCGCTGAGCGCGTTTCTTGCCGCGGCAAGGACTGCGCGCACGATTCGTTCCTCCTGCCGGAAACGCACATCGAGTTTGTTGGGGTGAACGTTTACGTCGATCTCCGCGCTGTTGACGGAAAGGGAAATCACGCAGAACGGGAACTTACCGACCATCAGTCTCGTATCAAAAGCGCGTTGGAGCGCAAAGGAAAGCTTTTGCGAGCGGATGTAGCGCCCGTTGATGAAAAAGGACTGTGCGGTGCGGTTCGCCCGACCAACCTTTTCTGTTCCGATAAAACCGGTGAGAGCAACGTATCCATCGTCGTACGAAAGTGCCTTAATGTGCGGCATAACCTCCGCGCCGTATACGCAATAGATCGCGTTGGACAGATCACCGTCCCCTGCGCTGTGGTAGACGGTTTTTTCGGATTGAATCAGTTTGAATGTCACATCGGGCCGATCCAATATCATGCGGGAAACATAATCACTGACGTAAGCGGCTTCTGCACGGGCATTTTTTGCAAACTTCAGACGTGCGGGCACATTATAGAACAAGTCCCCGACTTCGACACTTGTTCCGTCCGGCGCGCCGGACTCCGTGCATTCGAGTACATCGCCTCCCGAGAGGCGAATCAGCGTGCCGGTTTGCGCTTCACGCGTTTTTGTGCGCATGGTCACGCGCGCTACGGCCGCGATGGAGGAAAGCGCCTCTCCCCTGAAGCCCAACGTTTCAATATGGGCAAGATCATCGGAATCGACGATCTTGCTCGTTGCATGGCGAAGGAAGGCCGTTTGCACCTCGTCTTGCGGGATGCCGCAGCCGTTGTCCATCACACGGATGAAGGCCAATCCGCCGCCTTGCGTTTCGATGATGATGCTTGTGGCTTGCGCGTCGAGCGCGTTTTCAACAAGCTCCTTCACAACAGAAGAGGGCCTTTCCACAACCTCACCCGCGGCGATGCGATCTGCCGTGTATTTATCGAGTACGCGTATGCTGCTCATGTTAATCCTTTAATTTCGCCCGCATATGTAGGTCATACAGCGCGTTTAGTGCCTCCATAGGCGTCAGCGCGTTCACGTCGAGATTGCGCAGGGTTTCCACGATATCGTCCACCTTCGGAGAACCGAACAACGTCAGCTGTTGTTCGTCAGTCTGTTCCTTGACAGAGTTCATAATATCCCGGTTGATGTCCGCCGCCTCCAGTTGTGCAAGCAAATCTTTCGCACGGGCGATTACGTCGGCGGGAAGTCCTGCAAGGCGCGCCACCTGTACGCCAAAACTCTTGTCTGCGCCGCCACGGACGATTCTGCGCAAAAAAATGATGTCATCCCCGACCTCCTTGACGGAGATACGGTAATTCTTGATTCCGGAAAGCCTTCCCTCCAACTCCGTAAGCTCATGGTAGTGGGTTGCGAACAACGCCTTTGCGCCGCAGCGCGTAGGATCTGCGATACACTCAAGCACCGCCCACGCGATGGAAAGCCCGTCGAACGTACTCGTGCCTCTGCCGATTTCATCCAGAATCAGCAAGCTCCTTGCTGTCGCGTTGTTGAGGATCCCCGCGACCTCGCTCATTTCAACCATGAACGTGCTTTGTCCGGAAGCGAGGTTGTCCGACGCGCCGATGCGGGTGAATATCCGATCCACGACGCTGATGCTCGCCTTCCTTGCCGGAACAAAAGATCCGATGTGCGCCATGAGCACGATCAGGGCGACCTGGCGCAAATATGTGCTCTTGCCCGCCATATTCGGCCCTGTCAGGATCAATAGTCTGTTATCCCTCTGGTCCAGCAGCGTATTGTTCGGCACGAATCCGTCCCTAAGGGCGCTTTCCACAATGGGATGTCTGCCATCCGTAATATTAATGCCACCGTTTGTCAGCATCTTGGGGCGGCAATAATCATGATCAAACGCGGCTTTCGCAAGCGAACAATAGACATCCAGCTCCGCGATGAGTGACGCGTCGTTCTGCAGGCGCTCGATACAAGCGACCAGCATCTCCCTGATTTTGACGAACAGATCGTATTCAAGCTGGATCAGCTTTTCCTCCGCGCCTGTGATCGTTTCCTCAAGTTCCTTCAGTTCCGGTGTAATATAGCGTTCGGAGTTTGCAAGGGTTTGCTTTCTCTGGTAATTATAAGGAACGAGATGTTGATAGGATTTTGTCACGTCGATATAGTAGCCGAAAACGCGGTTGTAGCCAATTTTCAGGTTTTTTATGCCGGTCACCGCGCGCTCATCCGTCTCCATGCGCGCGACCCAACCTTTGCCGTTTGAGGACGCTTCGCGGAGCATGTCAACCTCTGCATCGTATCCGTGCCTGATGATGCCGCCATCCTTCACGCCGATGGGCGGCTCATCGATGATCGCGTCATCCAGAAGGGCGCGTACATCCTCCATGGCGTCCAACCGAGAGGTGATATGAAGATAGGCCGCGGACTGCATCTTGCCTGTCATTTCGATGATCTGCGGCAGTTTTGAGAGGGAAATGCGAAGTGAAACGCAATCCCGCGCGTTCACCGTGCCATAAGCGATGCGGCTGCACAATCGCTCGATATCATAGATCGAATCGAGCGCATTTCGAAGGCCTTCCCGAGACTGGATGTTTGTTGCAAGCTCGCCCACCGCGTCGTGCCGCATGTTGATCTCGTCGATGTTCTGCAGCGGCTGTTCTATCCAAGCGCGAATCAGCCGGGCGCCCATGGCGGTGCTGGTCTGATCCAAAAGATACAGCAATGTGCTTCGCTTGCTACCCTCAAAATGGAGCGGCTTAGTCAGCTCAAGATTCCGACGCGTCGCGGCATCCAGGGCCATGTAGAGACTGCGCCGGAGCACAATAATCTTGCGGATATGCGCGAGTGCGTTCTTCTGCGTTTCCTCAAGGTATGCCATGAGTGCGCCGGCGGCAGGGATCGCAAGACCCATCTTCTCGCATCCGAAGGAGGCGAGGGATGCAACGCAGAAATGACGAACCAGGCGCGCCTGCGCTTTGGCAGGGTCAAAATTTCTGCCGTCCTGGCAGTTTATCCGGTAAATAGACTGGATGCGCCGGGCAAGCGTATCCTGAAGAAACAGCGATTCGTTGGCGATGATCTCGTTCGGTGAGATCCGGATCAATTCGTCGATCAGCGCCTGCGGTTCGTCCCCGTTTTGGAACTCGCTCACCGAGAAGCTGCCCGTCGATACGTCGCAGCAAGCAAGGCCTATGCCTCCGTCAAAATAGTACAGCGATACGATATAATTATTCGCGCGCTGGTCCAACATGGATTCTTCGATCACCGTACCCGCCGTGTAGATGCGAACCACGCCGCGCTCGACAAGGCCTTTTGAAAGCGTCGGATCCGTCAATTGCTCGCACAGCGCTACCTTATAGCCCTTTTCGATCAATCTTGCGATATAGGAATCCACTGAATGATAAGGAACGCCGCACATCGGAGCGCGCTCCTCGAGGCCGCAATCCCTGCCGGTGAGCACAATTTCCAGCTCGCGTGAGGCAGTCAGAGCATCCTCAAAGAACATCTCGTAAAAATCTCCAAGCCGAAAAAACAACAGACAATCGCTGTGTTTCTCCTTGAGCTGAAGATATTGGCTCATCATGGGCGTAACGTTCGCGGGCATGTTATTCCTCTTAGCGGTTCATCAGTGGCAGCTGTGGCAGCCGGAGCAGTTTCCTCCGCATCCGCTTTCCTGCTCTTCGTCCTCCATCTGTGCGCCGATACAGATACCGATGGCACGGTTGACACGTTTCATCAGCGCCTGAAATGCGGCCTGTGTCTCCAGCATATTAACGAAGGTTTCGTTCTCGATGAGCGCGGTGCGCAGTGCTTCCATTTCAGCGCTCAGCAAGCTGATTTCCACTTGCACGCCTTCCTCGCTGCTCATCAACTCCATAATGTGGCTTTGCTTCTCGTTAAAAAGGTTCAGCTTCTCCATAAGCGTCTCGTCCTGTTCCATAGCGCGCTGCGCATCGTTCATCGCCTGAAACTCCTGAGACTCGCTCAGGGCAATCCCAAGCTCCCTTGCTTTTTCGATAATCATCTTTTATCTCCTGTTCTTTTTCTAATTATTGTGCAATCTCGCCGATGAGTGAATTTGCCGACGTTTTTTTTATTTTAACCCGTACGGTCTGCCCGACCAGGCTTTCATCCCCCGGAAAGTAAACCATCTTGAAGCTTGGCAGTTTACCGAAAGCCCTCATGTCCCCCCTTGTGTCGCACCCCTCCACGAGTACTTCTCCCATCGTGCCGACGTATCGGCCGTTGCCCGCACGAAGCTCTTGTGCGATTGCTTGGTTCAGCCGATTTAGGCGCTCTTTCTTGATGTCCTCTGGGATCTGGTTTTCCATAGTTGCAGCTTTTGTTCCGCTTCTTTTGGAATACTTAAAAGTATAGGCCGAGCTAAATCCTGCTTCTTTTACAAGTTTAAGCGAATCCTGAAAATCCTCTTCCGTCTCTCCGGGAAAACCCACGATGAAGTCCGTCGTAATTTCAATGCCTCTCACATTCTTGCGCAGCGCTTTGAGGAGTGCCAGATAGTCTTCAGGCATATAGCGGCGGTTCATCAAACTGAGAATGCGCGCACTTCCTGACTGCACCGGCAGATGAATGTGCGGACAGACTTTATCAACCTGCGCCATCGTCTCGATCAGCCCCGACGAGAGGTCTTTCGGGTGTGATGTCATGAAGCGGATGCGTTGGATGCCCTCTACCCCGGCCGCAAGCCTCAGCAAAGCAGGAAAATCGATATCGCCCGCCCCATGATAAGAATTGACATTCTGCCCAAGAAGCGTGATTTCCTTGACGCCGTTTGCCGCAAGTCCTCGTATCTCATCGAGGATACGTTCTGGCTCGCGGGAGCGCTCGCGCCCCCTGACGTAGGGCACGATGCAGTAGGAGCAGAAGTTATCGCAGCCATACATGATCGTAACGAACTGGGATACGCCGCCGGTTCGTTGGGTCGGCAGACCCTCCGCAATCTCCCCGTCGATCTCACGCACACGCTCGACGCGTTTGCCCTCAAGCGCCTGTTCGAGCATGACGGGAAACAGATGCAGCTCATGCGTGCCAAAAATGAGATCGACAAACGGGAATCTGCGGTATAATTGATCTGCGACCTCCTTTTGCTGCGTCATACAGCCGCAGATACATAGGATCATACCCGGCTTTTCGTCTTTTAACTTTTTCAATGCGCCGACGTTTCCCATGAGCCGTTTTTCCGCGTGCTCGCGCACGCAGCAGGTGTTGAAGGCGATTAGGTCCGCGCCGGCTTTGTCGTCCGCCTTCACAAAGGCGCATTCCTTGAGCATGCCGGCGAGCTTCTCCGAGTCATG
>CAZJYV010000054.1:0-10860 GCA_964550295.1 uncultured Clostridium sp.
ATCGTGTTCCTGGGCGTCTCGCTCATCGCGGCGCTCACGGCGATGCGCTACGGCAGGCAGTCCCGCACGAAGGGCCTCGCCCTGCTGGGCTTCGCGATCTTCGGCCTCGGCGCCCTGCAGTACGGCCTGGGCGAGATGGCGCTCACGTGGCCGCACATGCTGCTGGGCTTCGCGCTGGTCCTGGGCGCGGGGATGCTGTTCGTGCGCTCCCTGTCGCAGCCCGTGGTGTACACCGGCCGGCGTGCCGTCGACGAGTCCACCCCGCGGACGCCCGACGCGTCCTGATCTGGCACCCTTGGATCCGTGCCTTTCAACGTGTCCCGCGACCACTCAGGTGACGCCTGGTTCCGGCTGGGCCGGTTCGACGTCTCCAGCACCGTGCTGCTCGTCATCATCGGCGCGATCGGCGTCGTGGTGTCGGCCTTCGTCCCCGCGCTGGTCCAGGGAGGGCACTTCTCGCCGCAACTCGTGCTGCAGGGTGAGGTCTGGCGGTCCTTCACGTGGCCGTTCGTCGCCGGCCCCGACCTGTGGACCATCCTGACCCTCGCCATGCTGTGGTACTTCGGCCGCGACCTGGAGAACCAGATCGGCCGCCGCCCCATGATGTCGTTGTACATCGCCTTGTGGGCACTGCTGACCTCGGTCAGCTTCGTCGTCGGCCTGGCCCTGGGCGGGGGCCTGATGGCCGGCCTGCGGCCGATCGTGCTGGAGCGCGGGAAATGTGCGGAGGAACGCAAAGCGGACGTCCGTCGTTTCTGGACGGGCGGCGCGCTTGATCCCGAAAGCAATGCGATGTTCGGTGAAGGCGGCGCAGGCGCGTTTTCGGACGGAAAACTCACCACAAGGATCAAGGACCCGCTCTGCGATGAGGTGCTGCGTACGCTTGTGCGATTCGGCGCGCCTGCGGATACCGCCGTTGAGGCGAAGCCTCACATCGGTACGGACAAGCTGACCGGGATTATATCCGCTATTCGCATGGAGATCGAGCGGCTTGGCGGAGAGGTGCGTTTTGGCACGGCGCTCGGCGGCCTTGTGTGCGCGGACGGCAGGTTGGTCGCTGTGCGCGCGAAAACGGCTTCCGGCGAGGAAACAATTACATGCAGCGCATGTGTGCTTGCCGTTGGGCAAAATGCGGATGATACATACCGGATGCTGTTTGCCGCGGGGCTGGAGATGACGGCAAAGCCTTACGCTGTCGGCGTTCGGATCGAACACCCGCGGGAGCTGATCGACCGCTCGCAGTACGGCGCGCATATGGACAACCCGCGGCTCGGCGCTGCGGAATACCGCTTTGCCGACCGCTCCGGAGATAGGGGCGTCTATACTTTTTGCATGTGCCCCGGGGGCAAGGTCATCGCCTGCTCGAACGAGGATGGGCGCGTGATCGTGAACGGAATGAGCGAACATGCGCGCAACGCGCGCAACTCGAACGCCGCCATCGTCGTTCAGGTGGATGAAAAGGATTTTCCGCAGGGCCCGCTCGGTGGTCTCGCATTCAGGGAAAAGCTCGAGCGCGCGGCTTTTGTCGCGGGCGGCTCAGGCTACAAAGCGCCGGCGAGCACGCTCGGGGCGTTCCTTGCGGGGGTTAGACCTTACGGATGGGGTGCTGTGGAGTCGAGTTATGCGCCCGGTGTGACGCTGTGCGACCTGAACGCGCTGCTGCCGGTTTTATTGGCGCAGGGCATCAGGGACGCGGCGCTTGCTTTCGGAAGAAAGCTGCGCGGTTTCGATATGGACGACGCGGTGCTGACTGCGATTGAAAGCAGAACGAGCGCCCCCGTGCGCATCGTACGGGATGAGCTGGGTCAGGCGACCCGCGTGAAAGGCCTGTATCCCTGCGGCGAAGGCGCAGGATATGCGGGCGGCATCGTCAGCGCGGCAGTGGACGGGATGCGCGCGGCGGAGCGTATCATGGCGCTGTACGCGCCGCTTTTACAGCAATCATAAATATGGTAGAATTCCGATATGGTTAAAAAAACGAAAAAACATCAATTGATTAAACCCTTGGTGCTCGCGCTGGTCACGGCGCTCGCTTTGGGCATCCTTTGCTCGTGCGGGGCGAAAGACCCCAACGATGAGATCGATCTGTCCGACCCTTCCGGTGCGCAAGGCATCACTACCGCGGCGCAGCTGCTCTATGTGATGGAAGAAGGCAGGACGGACACGCTCACACTCAACGCTTCGATTGATCTGGAAGGGGAGATGCTCCGTGTCGATAAGGCCGGCACGAGCCTCACGATCATCGGAAACGGCTTTACGATTTCCGGCAGCGGGGACTGTATCATCCGGCTTGCCGACGATTGCACCTTGAATCTTTCCGAAGTGACGCTCAATGCCGGCTCAAATGCGATCGGTTGCCTCGGAGATGCGACGATCACGGGCAACGCGACCGTAAAAGCCGTCGCAAACGCCGTTTTTGCCCAGGGGCATGTGACCGTCGGCGAAGGCAGCAGGCTGTATATCGCGAGCAATGTGGGCAGCGGTATCAGCGCGCAGGGGCTGGAACTAAATAAGGACGCGCGTGTACTCGTGCAAGGCGCGTTGGGCGGCGTGACCGTCACTAAGGACGACATCGTGCTCAATGCCGACTCAGTGCTCGATGCCAACACGGATGAAAATTACAACGCGCTCAAATGCGAGGGAACGTTGATCATGCTTGACGGATCCAAGCTGATCGTTAAAAACAACGGCGAATATCATGGGGCCGAGATTTCAGAATTGTATGTTGAAGGCGTCGTAACCATCGAGGCGCAAGGCGGAAGCAAAGGCGTGGGACTTTTCCTATTCAGGGTGGATGACGCGATTAACGTCGTCGGCTCATGTACGCCCGCGCTGCGTTTTGAAGTTGGGAACGGGGCCATTTCCTTTTATCAAAGCGCATCGGAATTTCCCACACCCACACTGGAAGTATCTGAAACGCCGGATCAAACGCCGGAAGGGTAAGCGTGCATCCGCACCGGATCAGGAGGAGGCATGGCAAAGCAGACGCAGCGGAAAAGCTATCAAGCGCTCCGGCAGCGCAAGTACAGGGCAAGAAGGGTTTTCGTGCTGCTGATTCTGCTTGCGGTGATCGGCGGATTGACAGGACTTTTGATGAGTGTGCTTTCCGGTAACGGGCCGGACACAGAGCCGACGCTTACGCCGATTCCTTCCGGCGCAGGGGAGCTGACACCCTCAGTGTCCCCGACGGAAACGCCCGAACTCTCCGAAACGCTTCAGGTCGTGCCGATGGATGAATCGATGCTCGCCGCGCTCGGCTTTTCTTCAGGCACGATGTTCGATGGGGAGGAGGTTTCCTCTTTCCAGAGCGCGGACGCGATCCGCTTTGCGCGGTATGACAAATACACCGCACTCAAGGGCATTACCACATTTGGCGGCAACAATTACCGAAACACCTTCACATACGGCACGCAGACCGTAACGGATCAAACCCTCTCCCGTTTGTGGGAGAGGGATACAGGCGCGCTCGACTGCGGGGAAAACGGCACATGGACTGGCACAGGCTGGACGGGTATGCCCATCGTTGTTCAGTGGGAGGATGACGTGCGTCCGCTTCTGGGCATCTTTGACGAGTTTAAGGATAAACGGAGCTTTACCGAGGTCATCTATCCTACGATGGACGGGCATATCTATTTCTATGAGCTGTCCACGGGCAAGGAAACCCGCGAGCCGATCGACCTGGGCGTGGTTACAAAAGGCACGGCTTCGCTCGATCCCCGCGGCTACCCGCTGCTTTATACCGGCCAGGGTATCGAGTCCGAAAACGCAGAGGGCAAAACCGGCGCGTGGTTTCGTGTGATCTCGCTGATTGAAAACAAGGTGATCTGGTCCTTTGGCGGCAGGGACCCGTTTTCCTACCGCATATGGCAGGCTTACGATTCCTCCGCGCTGCTGGCGGCGAATGCGGATACGCTCATCACCGGCGGGGAGAATGGCGTGTTGTACAGCGTGAAACTCAATGCCAGCTTCGATAAAACCAACGGCATGGTTTCGGTCGATCCCGGTCCGCTCGCCAAATACCGTTATACGGCAAACAATTACGGAGAGTCCGATACGTCACGCTGGTGGGGAATTGAAAACTCCCTCGCCGCCTGGCGCAGTTATGTGTTCTTCGTTGACAACGGCGGCCTTCTCCAATGTGTGGATATCAATACGCTCCAAACCCAATACGCCGTGGATGTCAAAGATGACAGCGACGCTTCTCTTGTTATTGAAGAGAGTCCGGAGAACAGCACGTTTTATCTCTATACCGCCAATGAGGTGGATAAGCAGACCGGAACGGAATCCGGTTACGGAACAAGCTGGCACAGGAAAATCGACGGGCTTACGGGCGAAATCCTATGGGAAAACGCATGGGATGCAAGTGTAGGCAGCGAATCCTCCAACGGCGGCACATTGGCTACGCCGCATGTCGGCCGCGGCAAGATCAACGATCTCGTCATCTACAGCATGACACTCGTGCCCGTCGAGGTGAACGGGGTCACGCGGAACGGAGGCAGAATTATCGCCTATGATAAGGCGACGGGCGCGGAGGTCTGGCGGTATGAACAGGGCGCGGGATACTGGAGCTCGCCCGTTGTGATCTATGATGAACAGGAGAACGCCTATCTTCTCCAATGCGACAGGGATGGGTTTATGCGCCTGCACGACGCCCAAACGGGTGAAGTTCTGTTTTCGCTCGACCTCGGTTCGCGCATCGAGTCGACGCCCGCCGTGTTCGGCAACTATGCCGTCGTCGGCACGCGGGGACAGTCCGGCAGCGGGGAAAGCCAAAAGATCGTCTGCATTAAAATCGGATAAGCCCCAGCGCGAGACCCGCGCTGAAGGATGCCGCATTGCACGCGAGAGAAAAGACGAGCCAATTCCGCTTTCCGCCGCACAGCGCACGAAGGAGCAGCCACTCGGCGGCGATGGCTGCAATTTCAAGCATGGCAACCACCCAAACGATATGCGCGGGGAAAAGCAGCCGATCAAGATATAAAAGCAGATTGACGGTCAAATTTGTAACGATATTGACAAGGAGCAGGGAAAGCTGCTCCTTTTTTATCATGCGGAATGCGACACCGGCGAGCGCCTCGATGAGAATCGTCAGCGCCAGCGGAATCAGAAAATAAAGAATCGCGGCGAGCGTATCGCTCACTGACCGTTTTCTTTACGCCCGTTCTTTTTTTTGAGCGCGCGTACGATGAAATAGATGCCCACGCCGATGGCGGCGATGATCAACACGATGATGAGGATGGGGATGAAGAAAAAGACAGGCGAGACGAGGTCAAGAAATAATGTCATGGCTGTTTTCCTCCTGAACGGTTGTTGTTTGATACCGAAGCGTGAAGAAGAGCGTCAGCGCTGCTGCAAGCGCAAGCATAGCAAGCAGGTATTGAGGCGCGTCGTAACCCGTTTCAAGCGCGATGAGGGGCAGCCATCCGAGAAAGAGCGCAGCGGTCGTCAGCCCGAAAGCGAACCCGGTATGCCCGGGCAGGGATTTTATCACCGCCGAAAGCGTCAGCGGCATGGCGAGATTGAAGAGAAATACGCCGATGTAGATGAACTTTGCGCCGGGGAAGAAAGCCAGCATCAGCCCGCCGATGCCCACGCCGAGCAGGGCGAGAACATTCCAGTTGAACTTGCGCGCGAAAACGCCGCCAAACAGCTTTCCGGAAAACGAGGCGAGTCCGCCGAGGAAGATGAGTTTCGGAAGCTCCGCTGAAAAACCTGCGAAGGAACGCACGCCGATGGAAGCGAGACAGAGCAAAATTGCGCCCGCGCCGAGGGAAAGGGGTTCGTGCGGGGTGACCTCAACCGCCGTGTTGCGCACTGCTCCGGGACCGACGGCGATGATGAGGAACACGCAGATGAGCAGGAGCAGAATGCATAGTGCGCTTGATAAGCCGCCGGAAGCGGCAAGCAAAATGCCCGCCGCAACGCCGAGCGCGCCCGGCGCGACATAGATGCCTGCGTACAGCGCATCCCCGGGACGGTGCCGAAGCACGCTGACCGCGCCGCCCGCATGAAAGAGCGCGTTGCCCGCACCCAAGAGAAGGATGGCGATTAAGAAGCGCTCCCTTGCCATCGCGCCGACCGCAACGAGGCCAAGGCCGAGGATTGCCACAGGGCGCACATCATCCAGAGCGTCTGCAAGTGCACCGAGCGGCGCCTGCAAACCGAAGGCGAGCGCGTTGTAAACAAGCACCCACAGCGCGGCATGTTCCGATCCGGCTGCCCCCGAATAGAGAGAAAAAAAGCAGCACAGATCCACCGCAAAATGGGAACAGGCAAAAACAACCAGTCTTGTACGCTGATAGCTCATACTCCACCTCTTGCGTCATTATATCATGGATTTAGTGAAAAGCATTTGAAATCGATGAATCTTCATGGAATCCCGTGGCATACGGGCGGATTTCACAAGCTGCTCGCTTGTCATATTTAATCCGAATTCTTCCACAATGTTGGCGAACTTCGGCTATTGCGAATACAAATTCGCTTTGTATAATCACATCATCAAAGGACATATCGCGGCAGTAAGCGAAAGGAGTGTGTATCATGGAGAACAACAACTGGAAATGGTATGAGGAGCATACGCCCGGCAACAGCGGCTACGTTAATCAGGATGCGGAAAGCACGCAGGCAGGTGAGCGGCAAACCCGGGACTACACATACGATCCGGCGGTGCAGGATGGCGGCGCTTATGACACCGTCAGCGTGTATGCGTCCGACCGGAGCGGCTTTATGTCAGGACAACCCGGGCGCAGGGAAAGCAAAAAGCACTTCGGTTGGATGCAGATGATCGTCGCTATGCTCATCGTAGCTTTGCTCGCCGGAGCGGCGGGCGCGGGCATCAGCATGCTTGCGCAGGATTATGCGGCGCAGCAGAGCGCAGCATCCGATAGCGATTCCAACGGCGATACAGGCGGCATCGTGATCGACAAGGGCGCGTCCGGCAACTCCGGCACGGATACGACGGGCAGTACGGGCAGCGCATCCGCTGGCATTACGCTGGGCAGCACCTGGTCATCCGAGGATACCGTCGCGGATATGCTTCAAAAATGCATGAGCTATGTGGTCGGCATCGACATCATCGACGAGGTATCCACCGGCTCTTACTGGTCCGGCTCGTCCGGCACAACCAGCGAAACCGTCGGCAGCGGCAGCGGCGTGATCCTCACATCGGACGGCTATATCATCACTTGCAGCCATGTCGTATCGGGGGCGGGTTCAAGCGGCTCCATCAAGGTTTACCTGCAGGATGGCACCGCGTATGACGCAACGCTCGTCGGCAGCGATGATATGACGGATCTTGCCGTCATCAAGATCAACGCAACCAATCTGCCGACCGCCGCTGTGGGCATTTCCGGCGATTCCGTTGTGGGCGATACGGTCTATGCCATCGGCAACCCTTTGGGCGTACTGGCTTCCAGCGTGACGGACGGTATCGTCAGCGGTCTGGACAGGCTTGTCACCATCAATGGCGTCGATATGACCTGCATGCAGACGGATGCTGCGGTCAACCCCGGCAACTCCGGCGGCGGTCTCTTCAATTCATCCGGTGAATTGATCGGCATTGTCAACGCCAAAGCTACGGGCGATGATGTGGAGGGCATCGGATTTGCGATTCCGGTCGACTCCGCGCTGCCCATCATCAGGGATTTGATGGATCTCGGTTACGTCAGCGGCAGACCGTATCTTGGCATTACCCCTGTGGATGTTTATATGACCGGCGGTTCATCGGGTTCATTCGGCTTTAACTATGTAACCCGCGTTCAGGTTTATGAGGTGGAAACCGGTTCTGCAGCCGAGCAGGCAGGCCTGAAGAAAGGGGATGTCATCCTCACCTTCGATGCAAAGGATGTGTACGGTTCGTCCGAGCTTTCGGCGATCATGTACGAATATAAAATAGGCGACACGGTAACAATAACGGTGCTGCGCGACAGCCAGCAAATCGACCTCACGGTCATGCTGGGCGAGCGTGAAAGCTGACGGTCAAATGCTCCGGACAAAACCGGTGCTTGACATACCCCCATCCATCTTGACTGCGCGATCCCCCAACCGCGCAGCCGCAAAAAGAACGGCGAGAGCCGTTCTTTTTGTTGATCATGCATTTTTATGCAATAAAAGACGCGATGGTTACCTGTCGTTGTCAACGGGCGATGAGCTTTTCCGCAGCGGCGAGGCGCACGCAAACGCACAGAACTTCGGCTGCCTCCCGGACTTCCGCTTCCGGCGGAAAGCTCGGCGCAATGCGTAGGTTCCGGTCGTTCGGGTCAATCCCGCCGGGGAATGTCGCGCCGGCACCCGTCATAACGACACCCGCCTCCTTCATCAGGGCGTGCACGCGCTTTGCGCAGCCGTCCATCACGTCAAGGCTGATGAAATAGCCGCCCTTTGGCCGATGCCAGGAGGCGATGCCAAGCGGGGCGAGTTGAGCATCAAGCGCGGAGATGACGGCGTCGAACTTCGGCTTCATGATGGCGGCATGTTTTTGCATGTGTGCGAGCGTCGTTTCCATATCTTTGAGGAAAAGAACGTGGCGAAGCTGGTTCAGTTTGTCGTAGCTGATCACCTGCGCGTTAATAAGCGCTTTCGTATAAGCCATGTTGGCTTCGCTGCACGCAAAGCAAGCTACGCCCGCGCCGGGGAAGGTGATCTTCGAGGTGGATGCAAACTCGTATACCATGTCCGGATGACCGGCGCTTGCGCATTCCGCAAGGATGTTTTTGAACGGAACGAACGCGCCGTCGAATTCGTGGATGAAATAGGCGTTGTCCCACATGATGGTGAAGTCGGGGGCGGCGGGTCGGAGGGCGGCGAGTCGCCGGATCGTTTCATCCGAATAGATGATGCCGGAAGGGTTGCCATATTTGGGAACGCACCAGATGCCTTTCACCGCAGGGTCGGCGACCAGCGCCTCCACGGCGTCCATGTCCGGTCCATCGTCCGTCATCGGCACATTGATCGTTTCCATGTGAAACGTGCTGCAAATCGTAAAATGCCTGTCGTACCCGGGTACGGGGCAGAGGAATTTGACTTTGTCAAGCTTGGCCCAAGGCTCTGTTGAGTGGAGAAGTCCGTGCGTGTACGCTCTGGCGATCACATCGTACATCAGGTTGAGGCTTGCGTTGCCAGCGGCGAAAACCTCGCCGGGCTTGACGCCCAAAAGCTCCGCGAACAGCGCCTTGCAGGACGGAAGGCCATCGATCGTGCCGTAATTGCGCGCATCCACGCCGTCTATCGAGCAGCACGCGTCCCCGGGCATATGCAGCATTGCGTTTGAAAGGTCAAGCTGCGCTTTGGAAGGCTTTCCGCGGGACATGTCCAGCTTAAGGCCTTTTTTCTTACATTCATCATATTCAGCCAGCGTTTTTTCGTAGTATGTTGTGCGTTCCTCGTGTGACAGGTCGGTCAGGCGCATGATGGGTCCTCCCGGATCAATATTATTTGATTAAAGTATACGATAAAAAATTGCATTTGTAAATTGAAAATGCAGGATTTCCGTCATATTTTGTGTGCGGTTTGCACGCTTCGTGTCCGGGTGGTACAATTGTACCATCCAACAGTGGAGGGAGGGCGGCTGATATGGATGCTTCTGCGTTGCTTCAAGATCTGATCGATCGGTCTGAAAACATCGTGTTTTTTGGCGGCGCGGGCGTATCGACCGAAAGCGGAATACCGGATTTCAGGAGCGAGGACGGGCATTTCGCCGCCATCCGAAAGTTCGGCGATCCGCCCGAGGTTCTGCTTTCCCGCTCATACTTCATGACGAAAACAGAGCGGTTCTACGCGTACTATAAATCCGCGCTGCTGGTGACGGATGTTAAACCCAACCGCGCGCATCTGGCGTTGGCGGAGATGGAGCGCAGCGGAAAGCTCCGGGCCGTGATCACACAGAACATCGACGGGCTTCATCAGGCGGCCGGAAGCAAAAACGTATTCGAGCTGCACGGCAGCATCTTCAGAAACCACTGCATGAAATGCGGCAAGTCTTATGATGCGGCGTATGTAAAAAAGAACGAGGGCGTACCGCGCTGTATCTGCGGAGGGATCGTCAAGCCGGACGTCGTGCTATACGGCGAGGGGTTGGATGATCGAACCGTTCAAAGGGCGGCAGCGCACCTCGCACAAGCGGACATGCTCATCGTCGGCGGTACATCGCTCGTGGTTTACCCGGCTGCGGGGCTTGTGGATCATTATCATGGGACGAAGCTCGTCCTCATCAACAGAAGTCAAACGCCTTACGATTCGCGCGCTGACCTCGTCATCCGCGATTCAATCGGCAAGATTCTCGGGGATGCGATCGGCGTATAAGCGGGGTGTTCGGTGTCCGAACGTGCCGGAACGCATGATGCGGTTATTTTAGCGCCTCAACATAGATGTAAAAACTGCCGCTCGTTGTATCCTCATACTGCACCTGACAGGTGAACATCCACACGGGCAGATAATAGCCCTGCGAACTGTTGGCCATGTAGATGATGCGGCAGCTTTGCACGCGCGCGCTGGCGGCAGGGGCAAAGAGCGTGTACGCGCAGTCCCCGGAGGCGATCTTTTCATAAGCCCGCTGCTGCGAGATGATGTTGACGATCGTGCTGGGCAGCACATCCCCGTCATAGCGGCGGATCTTCGTGATCGTGTCGCCCGCGCGGACGCTTGCCACGATTGTGGAGGAACCGACGATCGGCATGCCGTTGACGGAGGTGGACAGGTAAACCTCATATCCGTCAGGCGTGCCGTCGGATGCCGTATGGGCGACGAGATCCGTTACCTGGTCGAGGTCAACACCGAGAAGATCCCTCGCCGCAAAAAAAGAAAAAACAGAGCCCTTCGCGCTTTCCTCGGTCGGCAGCTCACCCTCGATATCCCCGGAGAAGT
>CAZJYV010000055.1:0-5413 GCA_964550295.1 uncultured Clostridium sp.
TCGAACCCCCGGTGCCTTGCGACATCACCGGTTTTCAAGACCGGCTCCATAAACCCCTCGGACATCTCTCCTCGTCAGCTTGAGTATTATAGCAAACGCGGCGGCAGGGTGTCAAGTAAAACGGGTGAGGATCGGCGCGTAATCAGGATAAATCGTAAGTTCGGCGCGGTTCATCCGCCTTTTTTGAAAATCCTGTGTGCGCATCCCGTTTTCGCATCCGCGACTCCGCAAGGCCCTGCACCGATAAGCCACTGATGCGCATGGTTCAAAAATATGGTATGCTTGATGGGACGGAAAACAAACGGAGGAACGGATGAAGACGGTTCTTGTGATCGACGGACAGGGCGGGCGCGTCGGAAAGCTGCTCATCGAAGGGATAAAGGCAGGCGTTCCGAACGCGGAGGTGCTTGCCGTGGGTACAAACAGCAGCGCCACAGCCGCCATGCTCAAAGCAGGGGCGGAACGGGGCGCAACGGGAGAAAACGCCGTGATCGTCAACTGCCGTCACGCGGACGTGATCGCGGGGCCGCTGGGCATCGTGGTGGCCGATTCTCTCATGGGTGAGATTTCCCCCGCGATGGCTGCCGCCGTCGGGCAAAGTGCCGCCGCCAAGGTGCTCATCCCGATCAATTTGTGCAACAACATCGTCGTTGGCACGCAAGAACGCTCCATCAAGGAGCTGCTCGCGCTTGCCGTCGTTGAAATTGCCGCGCTCTGTTCTTGACAGGATGCCCCAGTTTGGTTAAAATGAGTCCGTTCATGTCCGTCACGAAGGCGGGCGGTTTCGCTTCTCCATTAGAAACAACAAAGCCACGAAGGCTTTTGTCCGGCCAAGCCGGGCGCGCTTTCGCGGCTGTATTTTTTATATCGGAGGGTCATAATTGATGTCACAGGTCAAACGTCTTATTTTTGCAGGGCTCTGCGTTGCGCTCGGCGTGGTGCTGCCCATCGCTTTGCACTCGGTGGCAAATGCGGGATCCATTTTTCTTCCCATGCACATCCCGGTGCTGCTGTGCGGCCTCATCTGCGGTTGGCCGTACGGTCTCGCCTGCGGCGTGCTTGCACCCATCCTCTCCCACCTGATCACGGGCATGCCGCCCGCCGCTATCCTGCCGGGGATGCTCTTTGAGCTTGCCGTCTACGGCCTTGTTTCCGGCTTGATGATGAAGTATATCCGCACCGGCAAAAACCTGTGGGATATCATCCTTTCACTCGTCGTCGCGATGCTGCTCGGGCGCGTCACCTACGGAATATTGAACGCGCTGTTGTTCAAGGCGGGCGAATACTCGCTTTCCGTCTGGTTAAGCGCGGCGTTCGTGACAGGCCTGCCCGGCGTCGCGATTCAGGTCGTGCTGATCCCCGCATTGATCCTCGCCCTCGAAAAGGCGAAAATCCTTCCGAAGCGCTATCCCGGCGCCGCAGTTTCAGCGAAATAAGCGCGGGGTTGACAATTCGGCGGCACGGTGAAATAATAGATGCATAAATGAATAGCGTGCGTTTATGCGCTCACCGCGCCGGCGTTTTTTCGCCGAGGGAACCGGATGTGAATTCCGGGCTATCCCAGTAACCGTGAAGCGGACGAACGGGTACATGCCACTGTCGCAAGATGGGAAGGCGCCCAAGTAGGTTGATGCTAAGCCGGGAGACCTGTTTTCGCACGGAAAACTTCTGGGATTGAGTGAACCGCGCGGACATGGGTCTCCGCGCATTTGGAGTTGCTCCTCAATCTTGAGGGGGCAGCTCTTTTTTATGCCCCTTCTCTATTCATGCAATATCAGGAAAGGGGCAAAAACAATGCAAACCATCAAAAACACCCTCCTCGCGCTCGTTCTGGCGATGCTGATCGCCCTGACTGCCGCCTGCACGCAGACGCAGCCCGCACCTCTCCCCGAGGAGACCGTTGCACCGACCGCTGCGCCGACCTCGGAACCCACAGCCGATGCTTCCGTTACCGTCACCGACATGAAGGGCAGGGAAATCACCCTCGATGCACCCGCGACGAAGATCGTTGCGCTCACCGCTGCCGACTGTGAGATCCTCTATGCCATCGGCGCGGGCGACACGCTCGTGGGTCGCGGCGAATATTGCGATTATCCCGCTGCGGTCCTCAACGTGCCATCCGTCCAGAGCGGCGCGGCCACGAACATCGAGCAAATCATCGCCCTCGCACCCCAAGCGGTCGTGATGGGCACGATGGCGCAGACTGTGGAGCAGGTCGCGCAGCTTGAGGCCGCAGGCATCCGCGTCGTTGTGAGCGAAGCGAAGGACGTTGCGGGCGTGTACGCGGCAATCGAGCTGATCGGAACGCTTGTGGGCCATGAAACCGAAGCCGCCGCTGTGATCGACGGCATGAAAAGTACCCTTGACAAGGTTTCCGCGGACGCTGTCGCCAGCGGCAAGGGCGGAACGATCTATTTTGAGGTATCCCCGCTGCAGTACGGCCTTTGGACCGCAGGCTCCGACACATTCATGAACGAGATCGCCCACATGCTGGGCTTGACCAATATCTTCGCCGACCTGAACGGTTGGGCAGAAATCTCCGAGGAACAGGTGATTGAGCGCAACCCGGACTACATCGTGACCATCTCGATGTATTTCGGCGAGGGTCCGTCCCCCGAGGAAGAAATTTTGTCCCGCGCGGGCTGGGAGAACATCACGGCTGTGCAGAACAGCGCGATCCTCAACCTGCAAAACAACGAGCTTTCGCGCCCTTGCCCGCGCCTTGCGGACGGCGCGCAGATGCTCTATGACTTCGTGTTCGGCGACGCCGCTTAAAACGATTTGCGGGGAGGCGGCGCGCGGCGCTTCCTCCCTTCCCTCTCCTCCCCCCCCGAACAATGGAGGCAACGGCATGAACAGGCATCCAGAAGGGTTCCGGCTTTATGAATATCTCCTTTTCGGCGCGGCAACGCTTGCGGCGCTTGTGCTCTGTGTGGGCGTGGGCAGCGTGAACATCCCCGTTCGGGACACGCTCGCCGTGATCTGGAGCGCGGTCTGGAAACTGCCTGTGCCAGAGGGCATATCGGATGCCATCATCCTGTCGGTGCGCATACCGCGCGTGCTGTGCGTGGCACTCACGGGCGCTTCGCTCTCGCTTTGCGGGGCAGCGATGCAGGGTCTGTTGAAAAACCCGTTGGCGGACGGCTCCACGCTGGGCGTATCCTCCGGCGCGTCGTTGGGCGCGGTGCTGGCCATCGCCTTCAACATCACGATCCCGGGCATACCGTTCGCCGGCACGGTCGTGATGGCGATGGCGTTCGCTTTCGCATCGCTGCTGATCATCCTTACCCTCGCCTATAAACTGGATTTTTCTCTTTCCACCAACACCATCATCCTCATCGGCGTCATCTACTCGATGTTCGCGTCGAGCATCATGAGCCTTGCGATCACCTTTGCCTCGGATAAAATCAGGCACATCACCTTTTGGACAATGGGCAGCTTGCAAGGCACGAACTACGGCAACGCCCTGCTGCTGCTCGCGACGCTGGCGCTCTTTGGCAGCGTGATCGCCCTTCGCGCGCGTGCGCTCAACGCCTTTGCCGTTGGGGAGGACAACGCGCGCAACATCGGCGTGAACGTGCGCCGCGTCAAACTCACCATCCTCGTGTGCGTATCCGCCATCATCGGCGTGTGCGTGTCCATCGGCGGCACGATCGGCTTTGTGGGGCTTGTAACCCCCCACATGGTGCGTATGCTCGTGGGGCCGAACCACAGGCGGCTCCTGCCCGCCTCGCTTTTTGCGGGGGCGATCTTTCTGCTGCTTGCAGACCTTGTGGCGCGCGTGCTGCTCAATCCGTTGGAACTGCCCATCGGCGTGGTCACGTCGTTCGTCGGCGCGGTGGTGTTCGTATTGATCTTTTATGCTTCAAGGAAGGGGAAGGGCCATGCTTGAAGTCAAAAACCTCACGGTGCGCTACGGCAGCATCACAATCGTAAACGGCGCAAGCTTTGCGGTAAAGCCCGGGGATTGGCTGATGGTTGTCGGCCCGAACGGCGCGGGCAAATCCACCATCGTAAACGCGGTGGCGCAGGCGATTCCATACGAGGGCGCAGTTCTTTTCGAGGGGAAGGATGTGCGCAAAATGAAACCTGTCGAGCGTGCCAAGAAGATCGGCGTGCTGGCGCAAAGCCATTTTGTGGGTTATTCCTTCACCGTTGGGGAAATCGTCCGCCTCGGTCGATACGCGTACGCGCCGGGCGTCTTTTCGCGCGGCAGCGCGGGGGATGAGGCTCGCGTCGCGGATGCTCTCGAAAAAACCGGCATGACGCCGCTGGTCAACCAATCCGTGCTTACGCTCTCGGGCGGCGAACTGCAGCGCGCGTTCCTTGCGCAGCTTTTCGCGCAGACCCCCAGCCTTCTCATGCTGGACGAGCCGAGCAATCACCTTGACCTCGTCTACCAGAAGCAGGTCTTCGGCCTGATCCGCGACTGGATTCGCGACACCGGCCGTGCAGTCCTGTCCGTGGTACACGACCTGTCCCTTGCCCGCGCATACGGCACATCCGCCATTTTGCTAGATCGCGGCAAAATCGTATCCTTCGGCGCAACCAAAGAAGTTCTCACGCGGGAAAACCTCAGGACCGTTTATTCCATGGATGTATACGGCTGGATGCAAACGATGCTCGCCCAATGGCAGGAATGATTTTGCGCAGGATTTTCCGATGCGGACATCGGCGCCTATGCCGGTTGCGCCCTTTTGAAGGGTGCTTTTTTTATGGAGACAGTCCGTCCGCTGTCCGGAAGCACGAAAAGCCGTTTCCACAAAAAAGTTCGTTTTGGGCACACGACATTCACATGCACGCGATATAATAGTCAGTATTGACTTCATATCAATGAAATTCGCGTTTTGCTCTGCATACGAGCGGTCCATGTAGGCATTCAATACTGCGCAGCGGAGGAATCATATGGATGTTTTGATTAAAAACGGTCTGGTTGCGGATGGCACGCTCAGGGAGCCCTATCGAGCCGATATCGCCATTAGGGGAGATACGATTGCAGCTCTCGGAACAGAGCTTCGCTGTGAAGCCGCACTTGTCGTCGATGCGGGGGGAAAGCTTGTGACACCGGGTTTCATCGACTGCCACTCACACAGCGATGGCCATATTCTCATGTGTACGAGCGGATACAACTATATCGAGCAGGGCATCACCACGGAGATCGCGGGGCAGTGCGCTGACAGTGCAGCACCGTCCGAGGCGGAAGATTACGCGCTCTATCGCGGCATCATGCCCAAAGAAGCTATCGAGGAGGCGCTCGCTGTATGTGCGACACCGGAACGCTTTATGGAACATGTCGCAGGCATGGCGATGCCGACAAACATGGCGTTTTTTATCGGGCATGGGACAATCCGTAAAAAGGTGATGGGTTATTCTTCCGCAAAGCCGGATCAACAACAGCTTGAACAGATGAAGT
>CAZJYV010000055.1:5423-10815 GCA_964550295.1 uncultured Clostridium sp.
CCCGCGCTGTGGAGTCGGGCTTCATGGGTATGTCGAGCGGGTTGATTTATCCGCCTTCCGTCTACGCGGATACGGATGAGCTGAGCGCCCTTGTCGCCGCCGGGGCAGCGAAGGGCGGTATGTACGCCTCGCACATACGCGGCGAAGGCGATTTTTGCATACCTGCCGTGAAGGAGGCCATCAAGATCGGCGAGCGCGCAGGGTGTGCCGTTGAGATCTCGCATCATAAAATCGAGGGAGCGCACAACGAGGGCAACTCCGCCGTTACGCTCGACCTCGTACGTGAGGCGAACTTGCTCGGCGGTTCGGTCGCCGTTGACCAATACCCCTTCATCGCCTGTTCAACCGGGCTGATTTCCGCTTTGCCGCCCTGTTTTATGACGGATGGCTACGACGGTTTTCTGAAAAAACTCGGCGAGCGTTCCTTCCGCGATCGGGTCAGCCATATGGTGCTGACGGACGATAAGTCCTTCGATAACATTCTGCCCGTGGCCGGCTTTGACAAGTGGATGATCATAGACGCGCAGAACAACCCTTCGCTTTCCGGCATGACCATTGCCGATGTGGCAAACGAGCGCAAGCTCGATCCGTTTGACGCGATCTACGAGTTGCTTCTTGAAAACGATGCGCATGTGCGCATGGCGTATTTTACGATCAATGAGAGCGATATGATGAATATCCTCTCCGACCCCCTCACCATGTGCGGTACCGACGGCTATCACATCTTCAACCGCAAGCCGCACGAAGCGCCGCCTTCCGCGCATCCGCGCATGATCTCAACCTTTCCGCGGCATCTGCGGCTGACGCGAGAGAAGACGTCGCTCACAATCGCGCAGGCAATCCGTCGCGTGACCGGTATGCCCGCAGACAGGCACGGGCTGAAAAGCGTCGGCTATATCCGTGAAGGTATGCGGGCGGACATTTGCGTGCTTGACTGGGAAGAGCTTGGCGAAACCAACGATTACATGCACCCGTACAGGCCGAACAAAGGCATAGAGCATGTGTTTATCGGCGGGAAGCACGCGCTTAAGAACGGTTGCGCAACAGGGGAGAAAGGCGGCCGCCTTCTTAAAAGGTAAATGATTACAGCAACGGTTCATGCCGGGCACACGATGGGCACACGGCATGATTACAATGTAAGTGTCATATCGTTCGGAGGGTTACGAGTTGAGAGATTATATCATTAAGCGATTATTCCAAGGAGTGCTGGTGGTGCTTTCGGTTACCATCCTGATTTTCGCACTCATGCAGATCATGCCCGGGGATCCGATCGACCTGATGACGGATTCCAAGGTTTCAGAGGAACGTAAAGACCAGATGCGCGAGAAATGGGGGCTCGATAAGCCCGTTTATGTTCAGTATTTCGTGTGGTTGACGAACATCGTTCAGGGTGATTTCGGCACGTCGATTAAGTCCAAACAAGAGGTTGGCGGTATGCTCCTGCAGCGCATCCCCATGTCGCTCAAGCTAATCGGCGCCGCAACGCTTATCAAGTTTTGTTTAGCGGTTCCGCTTGGGCTGCTCGCGGCGTTTCGCAAAGATAAGCTTGCCGATCGCCTGCTGATGGTATTTGCGGCAATCACGAACGCCGTACCCGCGTTTTGTGGGGCGATTCTAATGATCCTCCTTTTTGGGGTGAAGCTTAAATGGCTGCCCCTGAGCGGATATGAAACGCCTCAGCATTTTATCATTCCCATTGCAGCGCTGGTTTTGAGCGGCATGGCGGAAATGATGCGGCTCACCAAAAACGAGGTGCTCGATGTATATCGGGAAAAATACGTCCAGACGGCTTACGCCAAAGGATTGAGCGCAGGCAGAGTCCGCACAGGTCATGTTTTGCGCAACGCGATGATTCCAATCGTCGTTATGCTTTTTCTGACGATTCCGTGGATCATCGGCGGCGGCGTCATCATCGAAAACATTTTCGTCATACCGGGCATGGGCAACCTATTGTATCACGGCATCCTCGATCAGGATTTTCCGGTGGTGCAGGCGTGCATACTCATCATCGCCATACTGACGGTACTATGCAATCTCCTGGGGGATATCGTGACTGCGCTGCTTGACCCGAGGATCAAGGTTGAAATGAGCGGAGGGAAAGCGTGATGAGCGAATTTCTGAAAAACACGCTGCGCAATCTGAACCTTGTCGTCGGGGCCATGATGGTGCTTTCCGTGATCGCCTTTGCACTCTTTGCGGATCACATCGCGCCGTACGCGTTCGACGAGGCGCATCTGGAGGCGACCTATTCTGCGCCGGACGATGCGTATATTTTCGGCACGGACGACTTCGGACGGGATATGTTCAGCCGGGTCGTGTACGGTTCGAGAATCACCCTTAAAGTGGCGCTGATCGCCGTTGTCATACAAAGTGTGATCGGTGTTTCGGCGGGGCTCATCGGCGGATATTACGGCGGCAAAATCGACGCGGGGCTTGCTTTTGTGACGGACATCACATGGGCGATGCCGCCTTTGATCACAGCGCTTGCCGTCATTACGGTGCTCGGCAAAGGGCTCAACAACATCATCGCCGCACAAGCGTTGGTTTGCTGGGCGCAGTATGCGCGCATCGTTCGTGCCAAAACGCAGGCGATCAAAAATATGCCCTTCATTGAAACGGGCATCGCCTTTGGCGAAAAAAACAGCGCGATCATGCTCCGATACATTTTGCCCAACATACTGCCCTCGATCATCGTCATCGCGACGATATCCATACCGACTACGATCATGTCCACCACCTCGCTGGGCTTTCTGGGGATGGGATCTCAGCCGCCCTCGCCGGATTGGGGCGTCATGCTTTCCGTCAGCATCAAGCATCTGACTAAGGCACCGTGGATGGCGATCTACCCGGGGCTCGCACTGGTGTATACCGTGCTGGGTTTCAGCCTTGTGGGTGAAGGCCTCAGGGACCTCTTGGACCCGCGCATGAAAGCGCAGTAAGGGGACGACGTATGGAGAATAATCATAAATTGCTTGAAATTAAAAACCTTTCGGTGGACTACAAGGTCAAGGAAGGCTACCTCAGCGCCGTCAAAAACACGAACATCACGATCAACAGCGGCGAGATATTCGCGCTCATCGGCGAATCTGGCTGTGGAAAATCCACCATCGCCTACACGATTATGAAACTGCTCTTTTCCGAAAACGAACGGGTTTCGGGCGAGATTCTGTTCAACGGGAGGGATCTGCTCAAGGCCAACGAACGCGAGATGGAGAGCATACGCGGCCACGACATCGGCATGATTTTTCAGAACCCACTCGACTCGCTCAATCCTGTTTACCGTTCCGCCGATCAAGTTGCGGAAGCGATCATGCTGGACGGAATCGACAGGAAGGAAGCCTGGAACAAGGTGCTGGAGCTTTTCCGCGATGTGCGTATCCCGGACAGCGAAAAGCGGATGAAAAGCTTTCCCCATGAACTCTCCGGCGGTATGCGGCAAAGGGTGATGATTGCGATGATGCTCGCGCGGAATCCCAAGCTTCTCATCGCGGATGAGCCGACAACCGCGTTGGATGTAACGATCGAGGCGCAGATCCTTTCCATCATCCGGAGTCTGCGCGATCAATTCAACACCTCGATTATGATAATCACCCACAATTTCGGCATTGTCGCCGAAGTTGCGGATAAAATCGCAGTCATGTACGCCGGCGAAATCGTGGAATACGGAAATGTGTTTCAGATTTTCAGCGGCCCGGCGCACCCGTATACCCGCGCGCTCATGCTCGCGCTGCCGCGGATCAGGAAGCATGAGCGCAGGCTCATGACGATCCAGGGCGCTGTGCCAAAACTCATCGGCGACATCGCCGGCTGCAGGTTTGCCAACCGCTGCGAATTTGCAGATGATGTTTGCCGCGAGGAAGCGCCGCCCCTTCGCACGGCGCAGGAAGGGCATGTGTATCGCTGCCACAGGGAGGTTGAATGATGGAAAAAAACATGATACAAATCACCGGGTTATGCAAGTATTTCAAACTCACCTCCGGCGTCGTCATCAAGAAAACCCAGTATGTGAAGGCAGTGGATGAAGTTACGCTGCACATCCGCGAAGGTGACATCGTCGGCCTTGTCGGCGAGAGCGGAAGCGGCAAGACAACGTTGGCGCGCGTGATTCTGCGCCTGACGCAGCCGGATCAAAACACGGTCTTTATCGACGGAAAGGACATTTTCAAAGCCAGCCGGAAAGAGCTGATGGATATCCGTCGCTCCATCGCCGTGGTGTTTCAGGACCCCGCTTCGAATTTGAACCCCAGACAAACCGTTGAGAGCTCCATCATGCGGCCGATGATCATTCACGGCATCCCACGCGCAGAGGCAAAGAAACGCGCGCGCGAAGCGCTCGACAAGGTGAAGCTCGACGAATCCTATCTCACCCGGTACCCGCATCAGCTGTCCGGCGGGCAGCAGCAGCGCATTGCCATCGCCCGCGCCTTGGTGCTGCGGCCGAAGATCATGGTGCTCGATGAACCCACAAGCGCGCTGGACATCTCCGTGCAGGCGCAGGTGTTGAACCTGCTTCTCGACCTGCAGGAGGAACTGAAGCTGACCTATCTTGTCATCACCCATGACCTGAACGTTATCCGTTACATCAGCGACAAGATCGCGGTGATGTATCTTGGTCGCTTGGTGGAGTACGGTGAGACCGATCAGGTGTTTGACACGCCGCATCACCCTTATACCAAGGGGTTGATGGCAGCGGCGCCTATCCTCGATCCGATGGACAGAGGAAAGCCTCATTTTGCTATAAGCGGCGAGCCGGACAGTCTCATCAACCTATCCTCCGGCTGCCGCCTGACCTCGCGCTGCCCGTTTGTGACGGACGCGTGCAGGGCAGCCATGCCTCCCATGCGGGAATTCGAACAAAATCATTTTGCCGCGTGCATTCTCGATCAACTGCCGGAGTATGCCGCAGGCACAGAATAAACAAAGAAAAGAGGAACGACCATGGCAAGGAAGATCATCGCATTGATGATGGTACTGTTGATGCTCAGCGCTCTTATCGCAGGCTGCAAGCCGCAGGAGACGACAGATCCGGGCGAAACAACCGAACCTGTTTCTGAAACGACGCAGCCTGCAGCGACGGAGCAGCCGCTGCGCGCAGAGCTTGTGATGAGCGAAACGACCGAGTGGGAAGGCTCCGACATTTACCAGATCAGTACGTTTTCGGCAGCTCACAGGCTGATTGCCGACACCCTCTTCGTATTTGATCAGGAAACCGGCGAACTGACCCCGAGCATTGCCTCCGCGCTCAGCGTAAGCGAGGACGGCAAGACCGTCACCGTTACCATACCCGAGGGCAAAAAATTCGCCAACGGCGAGCCTTTGCTTCCGGAGGATGTGAAGCGTTCCATCGAGTGGGGGCTTGAAATCAGCCCGTACAACTCGGATTATCAGTGTA
>CAZJYV010000056.1:0-9513 GCA_964550295.1 uncultured Clostridium sp.
TGAGCATGCCGGAGGACGACAAAACGCACCCGATCCCCGACCTGACCGGTTATATCACCGAAGGGCAGATCATCCTTTCGCGCGATCTGTACCGCAGGAACATCCAGCCGCCCATCGACGTGCTGCCAAGCCTATCCCGCCTGAAGGACAAGGGCATCGGCGCGGGCAAAACGAGGGCTGACCACGCCAACACGATGAACCAGCTTTTTGCCGCCTATTCGAGGGGCAAGAACGCCAAAGAGCTGATGACGATTCTGGGCGAGGCCGCCCTGACGGACATCGACCTTTTATACGCCAAATTCGCGGATGAGTTTGAAAAGAACTATGTCAACCAGGGCTATCATGCGAACCGCGATATCGAGCGCACCCTGTCACTTGGCTGGGAGCTGCTGCGCATCCTTCCGCGCAGCGAGCTGAGGCGCATCAAGGATGAGTATCTCGACGCCTACTACGGGGCTTAGGAGAGGCTGAATGGCAAAACGGCAGGTAAACCCAACCCGAATGGAGTTAACCCGGCTTAAGCGCAAGCTTGCCACCGCCATGCGCGGGCACAAGCTGCTTAAGGATAAGCGGGATGAACTGATGCGGCAGTTTTTAGAGCTGGTGCGTAAAAACATGACGCTGCGCGAAAGGGTGGAAGCGGGCATCTCTGCCGCCTCGGGAAACTTTGCGCTGGCGCGCGCCGCCATGCAGGATGCCGCGCTGGAAACCGCGCTGCTCGTGCCGGGGCAGGAAATCATGCTGGAAGCCGCCACGCGCAACGTGATGAGCGTGAACATCCCCACGTTCACCACCCGGTTCAGAAGCGCGGATCAAAGCAGCATCTATTCTTATGGCCTGAACTTTACCTCCGCGGATCTTGACGACGCGGTAAAAAGCCTTTCCGATATTTTGCCGGACATGATTTTGCTTGCCGAAACGGAAAAGGGCTGCGGGCTGATGGCGGCTGAAATCGAAAAGACGCGCCGCCGCGTCAACGCGCTCGAGTATGTGATGATTCCGCAGATGCAGGAAACCATCAAGTATATTTCGATGAAGCTGGATGAAAACGAGCGAAGCACCCAGATCCGCCTGATGAAGGTGAAGGATATGGTGCTTGAACAGGCGCATCATTATCAGGAGCGTCAAAATCAGGACGTGTGAGTAAGGCAGCACAACGCGCCCGAACCGACGTGCGGGGAGGCGCTGTTCCTTCGTATGCGGCCCAAAGAGACCGGTTTTGCGGCATTATATGGGTCGGGTCAGATTAAACGCAAAAAGCAGCGCGAACGCGATCAACCCGGCGGCGCAAATCAGGATTCCGTTATGCCGGACGCCGCCCGTGACGCCGTTTTTATAAAACTGAACGGCACCGAACGCGATCAGCGCTGTGGGTATCGCAAGCCCCAACAGTTTGGGCATCGTGTTGCCAACCGTTCCGTCCAGCTTGATCTGAACGACCAGCGTATCCGGAAGCACGGCCGCGCCGATTGCCATACCGACAACCGCGACGGCGATCAGCGCCGCCACAATGATTTTTTTCGTTCGTTCCGTCAACATGCAAAACGCTCCTCTGCGCGTGCGGTTTGATTCTGCCTGCAACGATCGCATTTCGTTATTGTGTATTCTTTTTGTTTATCATCTATCGTACATCGAACTGTGCGCAAAGGCAAGGCATGCTCTTTGCGCGATGCGATGAAAAAGATCGCTGCTCCGTGTTGCAATCCTTCAAAAATCATCTTTGCTTCAAAGGAGAACGGCCATGCTGTTTGAGCAGAAAACCGTTAAGCTTAAAAACGGAACGAGCTGCGTGCTGCGAAGCCCCGTTCCGGAGGATGCCGCCGAAATGATCGCCAACCTCAAAACCTGCGCGGCGCAAACGCATTTTATCCTGCGCACCCCCGAGGAATGCACGGAAACCCCGGAGCAGGAGGCTGTGTACCTCACCAACATCAACCAGTCCGCGTATGACATGATGATCGTCTGCATCGTGGACGGAAAGATCGCGGGCAACAGTCAGCTCAACCTCAAGCGGCGCAAGAAGTTCAGCCACCGCGCAAGCGTAGGGATCGCCTTGGAGCGCGCGTACTGGAACCTCGGCATCGGCACAGCCCTGTTTGAAGAAATGATCACCGTCGCCAAAGCGCACGGCGTGATGCAGCTTGAGCTTGAGTTCATCGAAGGCAACGCAAGAGGGCGCGCGCTGTATGAAAAGATGGGCTTCCGCACCGTTTCCATCCGCCCCGACAACGTCCGTTTGGAGGATGGCACGCTGCTCCACGAATATTTCATGGTAAAGGACCTGTAAGCACCGCATAAACGGAGGCGTATCCGATGATCCTGCAAACCGAACGGCTGTTTTTAAGAGAGATGACGCAGGCGGATCATCCTGCCCTCAGCGCCATCCTGCAGGACGCGCGCGTCATGCGTGCATACGAAGGGCCTTTTTGCGACGATGACGTGCAAGGCTGGCTCGACAGGCAGCTTGCGCGCTACCGGGAACACGGCTTTGGCCTGTGGGCGGTTGTTTTAAAGGAAACGGGCGTTATGATCGGTCAGTGCGGGCTGACCATGCAGGCGGTGGACGGCGAACAGGTTCCCGAGATCGGCTATCTGCTCGCCTATGATTTCTGGCACTGCGGTTATGCGACGGAAGCTGCAATCGCCTGCCGGGAATACGCTTTTCATCTGGGATTCGGCGCGGTGTATTCGATCATCCGCGACAGCAACACCGCCTCCCAACGCGTTGCAGCACGCAACGGCATGGTTCCGATCGGTCAGTTTGTGAAGCACTACCGCGGCGTGGATATGCCGCATATCGTCTATTGCGTCAAAAAGGGACAAATGCCCCGCGAAAACTGAAAAACGTGCAAAAAGGAAGCCTTCACGATCGTTCGCGAAGGCTTTTTTGATTATTCCGCGCGCGATGACGGGCGGAGTCTTTTTTTGATGCCCGCGCCATCGCGGCTGAGCGTCATGATGATGATGGAAAGAACGATGATCGCCGCGGCGGCAATCGCGTTGGCGCCAAAGGTTTCATCCGCGATGAGCCAGCCCAGAAAAACCGCCACGACAGGATTCACGAACGCATAGGTTGAAACGAGCGCGGGTTCCGCGTTTTTCATGAGCCAGATATAGGATGTGTAGCCCAGGAGGGAACCGCATAAGACGAGATAACCAAACGCAAGCCAGGAGCGCAGCGACACCTGCGCGGGATGAAAACCCCTGAACTCGCCGCACGCAGCCGCCAAAAGCAGCAGCAGCGCGCCGCCGACGATCATCTGCGCGCCCGTGGCGAGCAGGGGCGCGGCGGGCAGCTTTGCCTTCCTCGAAAAAACAGAACCTGCCGCCCAGGCGACGGACGCGAAAATGAGCGCGGGAACGCCCCAGAAATCCGCGTTCTGCCAGGATACGCCCTCCGGCGTCCACACCAGCACAACGATGCCGCACAGGCCGAGCGCGATGCCGATGAGCGAGCCTGCGTTTGCCTTTTGCTCCTTTGTGAGGTACCCGAAAAGCGCAATCCACAGAGGAACCGTCGCCACCAGAACGGAGGCGATGGCGGAGGGTACCTGCTGCTCCGCCCACACGATGGGGCCGTTGGCGCACAGCATCATCAGCGCGCCGACGATCGCAGCGTTCTTCCACTCCCCAAGCGTGGGGCGCGCGGCGCCTCTCGCGCGATTGGCGAGATACAGCGCCCAACCCGCTATGCTGAAGCGGATGCCTGCCATCAAAAACGGCGGCATCGACTCGATGGCGATCTTCATGGCAAGATAGGTTCCGCCCCAAAAGAAATAAACGGCGGCCATCGCGAACAAGACCGCCATTTTGCTGCCTTTTTTGATTTCCATTTGTTTCCCTGCGACTCGCTGTTCCACGCTGCGCCGCTCCCTTTCCCATCATAAGCCGCACCGGTTCCCGCCGCAGCCCAATGGAGCGATTATAACGCAGGCGCGACCGCGTTGTACAGACCGTTCTTTCGTAAAACCCGCATACGGGTTGTTTGCGCATCCCTTCGCGCAGACTATTTGACCGCAGCGGGATTGCCGTTCAGTTCTTTTGCTCGCAGACGGCCGCCGATGAGCTGCGCCGCACCTGTGCCTTCATGATGAGGCGGTCCCGCACCTCAAGCACATGAATATCCAGCCCGTGCGCGCTGACCTCGAACGTTGTGCCATCCTCCGGTATCGCGTCGATGGCGCCGAACACGAGGCCGTTGAGCGTATCGTATTCGTCGTTTGGCAGCTCCACATCGAGTTTATCCGTTATGGCGTCGAGCGGCACGCAGCCCTGCATGAGATAGCAGCCGTCGTCCAGCGGCGTAATCAGGCTGGGCTGTTCGTCGCCCGCCTCGGGCAGGTCGCCCACGATCTCTTCGAGCAGGTCGTTCATCGTGACGATGCCGCACATACCGCCGTATTCATCCATCACGATCACAAAATGCCGCCTTGTGCGCTTCATCTCGCGGAACAGATCATCCGCCTTGATGGTTTCCGGCACGAAGTAGGCGGGCAGAACCGCCTGTTCCATCACGTTTTTCCGCGCGCGGTCGTCAAGCCGGAAGTATGTTTTTGCATCGAGTATGCCGATCACATCATCCCCATCCTCGCCGAGGATCGGATAATAGCTGTGGCGGCTTTCGTGGATCACCTTCGCCCACTCCTCGTCGCTCTCGTCCGCCCACAAGATATCGACGTTCTTGCGGTGGGTGAGGATTTCATCGGCTGAAACATCGTCAAACTCGAACACGTTCTGGATCATTTCTTTTTCGCTTTGCTCGATGGCGCCCTTTTCGCTGCCCACATCCACCATCATGCGGATCTCCTCTTCGGTGACCCGCTCATCCTCCTGATTCGGGTCAACGCCGAACAGCCGCAGAACGCCGTTGGTGGAAATCGTGAGCAAGCCGACCAGCGGCGCGAAAACCTTTGAAATAAAGCTGATCAGACCCGACATGCCGAGCGCCAGCTTTTCCGCGTTCTTCATCGCAAGGCGCTTTGGCACCAGCTCGCCGAAGATCAGCGTCAGATAGGATAAAATCAGCGTGATGAGGATGACGGAAATCGCGTTGATCGTCTGCGCGGGGATGGCCGTACCCGCTTGCGTGAACGCCTGCGTAATCCGCTCGGAAAAATTATCCGCGGCAAACGCGCTGCCCAGAAAACCCGAAAGGGTGATGGCAACCTGAATCGTCGCCAGAAATCGCGCGGGTTGGCTCGTCAGTTTAACGAGGCGAATGGCGCGCTTGTCGCCGTCCGCCGCCATCCTGGCAAGCTTGATATCGTTCATCGTGATCACAGCAATTTCCGCGCATGCGAAAACCGCGTTGCAGGCAATCAGAATAGCCTGCAGCACAAGCTGTCCTATCAGGGGGTCGTCTTTCATCTTTTGCTCCTTTTTTTGTTTGAAGAACCGGCTTCTATAAATACAAAATACACAACCTGTTCCCGCAGCCGCGGAGACAGATTATGCATCCCATCAATTATATGCGGATATGCGGATCGTTCCAGCGGGTTACTGTCGCCGCCGTCGCCCTCGTCCATGAGAGACTCCTTTGCAAGATCTTCCTGCAAGAAGTATATCGGGGATTGCCCTGCTTGTCAACCTTTGCAGCGCGCCCGCAGCCCGTTTTCGCCCCCTAAAAGCGGCGTAAGCGCGCCCGTGTGGTAGATGCGCAGCTCGTGCAGCGCGCGCGTGCAGGCCGTGTAGAGCAAAAGCCGCTCCTCCTCCCCCGCGTAGCTGCCGCCACCCGCGTTGTGTAGGATCACCGCGTCAAACTCAAGCCCTTTGGCAAGGTATGCGGGCATGACGAGCACACCGCCGGCATACCCTTCCTCCCCGCTGAACACGATATGGATGTTCTCCTGATCCCGCAGCGTCTGATAAACATCCTTCGCCTCCTGCTTCACCCGCGTAAGGATGCCCACGGAACGATAGCCTTTTTGCCTGAACGCCGCAAGGTCGCGCACGATTTGTCCGTGGATGGCCGCCTCGTCCGCAAAGCCGCGAACGACGGGTTCCTCGCCGTGGCGTTCCACCGATTCCCCCTGCGCCCGCCCCGCGAGCAGGCGTCTGGCGAACGCGCTGATCTCGGCGGTTGACCGATAGCTTTTATTCAGGCGGATATGCAGCGTTTCCTCCCCCGGAAAAAGGGGCAGCAGCTGCTCGAAGCCGCCGGCGTTCATATAGGGATTGATCGCCTGATCGGGGTCGCCCAGCATCGTGATGTTCGCGCCGCCGAACAGGCGGCAGAGCAGGCGGCATTGCAGGGGCGTATAATCCTGCGCCTCGTCGACGATCACAAACTTAATCTGCGCTGTTTTGGGAAACCCGCCGAAGATCAAATCGAGATACAGCAGCGGCGCCTGATCCTCATAGTGAAGATGGCCCGCTTCAAGGTTGCCGCGCGTATCCGCCGCGATTGCGGCAAGCGCCTCCCTGTCCTCCTCCTGCATGAAGCGCGGCAGGTCTTCGAACAGCTGCCGGTAGAGCGCAACGAGGTCAAACGCCGTCATCCCCTCGATCTGCTCCCGTATGCCTTCGGTTTCCTTTTTGACGACAGCGGCCGCCCTTTGCCTGAGCGCCACGCGGTCCGTCTCCCCGCCTGCCTTCTGCAAAACCCCGACCAGCTCGCGGATGCGCTCATCCTTCTTTTTTTTGAGCCGCCCCAGCGCAAATTCGCGCACCTTTTCATAGCGCCTTTTGATGGGAAACAGGCAGTACTCCCCCGTATACAGCGCCTGCATCTCGCGTGCGGAAGCCACCACCGCGCCGTTGAGGCAAACATCCTCAAAGCGCGGGTCGCCTTTGACGACGGCGTCCGCGTAACGCTCGAGCGCATTGAGAAACGCCGGGGATGCTTTCAGCTGGATGCCTGCGGCGCGGCGCGCGTATCCGGGCCAATTCTTCGCCCCGAGGATCATCTCCATCATGTCGTTCGGGCTTTCCTTTTTCAGGTTCACACGCAGCGCGCCCGCCATATATTCCGAAAACGTGGTTTGTAAAATGGTTTCCTCCCCAAGCTCGGGCAATACATCCGATATGTAATCGTTGAACAGCCGGTTGGGCGAGAAGATGACGATGTTCGATGCCGCGACCGTATCCCTGTAGCGGTAGAGCAGATAGGCCGCCCGGTGCAGCGCGATGGATGTTTTGCCGCTGCCCGCAGGCCCCTCGACGATGAGGTTGCGGTACGCTTCGTTGCGGATGGCGCGGTTCTGCTCACGCTGAATGGAGGTGACGATGGTTTTCATCCTGTTGTCGGTGCTGCGGCTCAGGATCTGCTGGAGGATCTCGTCATCGATCTTGATGCTGCTGTCGAACATGTACGCGATTTTTCCATCATCGATTTTAAACTGACGCTTGCCTGTGAGCATCCCCGCGATGAGCCCCTTCGGACACACATAGGAGGCCGCGCCCGTTTCATAATCGTAAAACATGGAAGCCACAGGCGCGCGCCAGTCGCATACGAGCACGCGGTATCGTTCATCAATCAGGTTGGAAAGACCGATGTAGGTGCTTTGCGCGGCAGCCTCCCCTTCTTTTTGAAAATCAATTTTACCGAAATACGGGGAAAGGAGCATTTTTTCGCATTTGAGCCGCTGGCGTTCGTACTCGCTGTGGCTGCGCTTCTGGCGCTTCATGGCATCGATATACTGCATAAAGTCAACGAGTTGGTTGAGGTCGCTTCCCCCGGAAATGGTTCCCACTTCCTCCCAAAGCTCCTTTTGCGTATCAACCGCGTCCGCGCGGAGCTGCTCGTCGTTCCCGACCGCTTCCGCCAGCTGCCTGCGCGCCTCGCAAAGCACTTGCTCCAACCATGCGTTTTCCAGTTCCCAATCCCGCTCGTTCACGTTTTGTCTCCTTTGTCCGACCCGCCTTGCCGGCGCCGGATATCTGTTATATAAGGATGATAATCAGTAAATTTTTAACCATATTCGCTCGCGTTTTACCATTCAACTTATCATAGATACCCCCTCGCGTCAAGGGGCGCGGCAAATCGTCCGCGCAAAGTCCGGGCGCTTTCTTTTATTGTGCCTGACGGTGGAGCATGCTTCATCTGTGCGCGCGGCAAAACCGGCGGGTTGATCCCGAGGATGGCAGACGCAAACCGCAAAGAAAGCCCGGCGTTCAGCCGGGCCTTCCCAACATCGAAGCATTCCTGCCGCTATATGGTTTGCCTTATTTTTTCGTGAGATACTTTCTCATATCGATGGCGACCGCCATGAGGATGATGGCGCCCTTGATGATATACTGCAGGTTTGTGGAAACGCCCAGCCACTGGAGGGCGACGGTGATGATCTGCAGCAAAATGACGCCCGTTATGATGCCGGAGATTTTGCCCGTGCCGCCCGTGAAGCTGACGCCGCCGATGACGCACGCGGCGATGGCGTCCAGCTCCGCGTTGAGCCCGGCGGAGGCGTTGTTGGAGCCCACGCGCGCCGCCTCGATGAAGCCGGAAAACCCATACAGGATGCCCGCGAGCGCGAACACGAAGATGATGGTTTTCATGACGTTGACGCCCGAAACGTTGGCGGCCTCCGGATTGGCGCCGACCGCGTACATGTTTTTGCCGAAGGTGGTTTTATTCCAGATGAACCACATGACGGCGGTTGCGGCGATGGCGTACAGCACATAGTAGGGGATCGCCACGCCGAAGATCGTGAAGGTTCCCTTGACGACCTCCTTATATTGCTCGGTCAGGCCCGCTATGGGCGCGCCCCCGTTGCTGCCAAGGTTCATGTAGATCAAAATGAGCCCGTAGAGCATGAGCTGGGTTGCCAGCGTGACGATGAACGGGTGCAAACTGAACTTGGCGACGAAGAAGCCGTTGAAGATGCCCACAAGGCAGCCCGTCACCATCACGAGCAGAATGACCAGCAAAATGGGCGGCGCGAGCATGCCGGGGAACATCTTGCTCGTATAATCCGTAACCGGCTTTTGCAGCAGCGAGGCGGAAACGAGCATCGACAGTCCCATGATGCGGCCTGCGGAAAGGTCCGTGCCCGTCAGCACGATGATGCCGCCGACGCCCAGCGCGAGGAAGCTTGCCGAAGCCGCCTTCTTCATGACGTCGATGATGGACTCGAACGACAGGAAGGTCGTTGCGAAACGGTTGTTGGTGAGCGTGATGATCTCAACATAGATCACGAGGATCACGAACACGATATAGATCGCGTTGTTGAGCAGGAAGTTGCCCCACCAACGCCGCTTGTCGCGCAGATCGAGCTGGTCGTAAGCGCGCTTTTTCTCCGCCAGCCTTGCAAACATGCCCGATTGAACCTTTTCCGTGGATTTTTTCTCCATAACGTGCTCCTTTATACGTACTTTGCGGCCAGGGTGAGGATCTCCTCCTGCGAGGTTTTCTTTGCGTCAACCTCGCCGGCGATTCTGCCGTTGCTCATGACGATGATGCGGTCGCACACGCCCAGCAGCTCAGGCATTTCGCTCGAAACCATCAGCACAACCTTGCCCGATTTGGCCAGATCGATCATCAGCTGATAAATTTCGTACTTCGCGCCCACGTCGATG
>CAZJYV010000056.1:9523-10565 GCA_964550295.1 uncultured Clostridium sp.
TGCCGCGCGTGGGTTCATCCATAAGCAAAATATCGGGCTTGGTGAGCAGCCACCTGCCCACGATCACCTTCTGCTGGTTGCCGCCCGAAAGGGAGCGGATTTTGGTTTTCTGCGAGGGCGTTTTCACCTTGAGCGTTTCAATCGCCCAGTCCGTATCCTTTTTCATGTCCTTGCCGCTCAGATACAGGCGGCGTTTGAGATAAGCGCGCATGTTGGCGACGGTGGTGTTTTCCTGAATGTCGAGTACGCCGAAAATGCCCGTCTGCCGCCGCTCCTCCGTTATCAGGGCGAAGCCGTTTTTCATGGCGACGGTGCTGTTGCGGTTGTGGATGGTTTTTCCTTCTTTTTTCACAACGCCGTTCTTTTTTGTGGCGATGCCGAAAAGCGTTTCCATCAACTCCGTGCGCCCCGCGCCGATCAAACCCGCAAACCCCAATATCTCGCCGCGCCGCGCGCAAAACGAAACATCGCGCAGATTCAGATAGGTTGCGCTCAACCCCTCCACCTCAAGCACCACGTCGCCCGGGACGTTTGTTTTTTGCGGATACACGTTGGTGATCTCGCGCCCCACCATCTGCTTGATGAGAATTTCCATCGTCAGTTCCCCGGCAGGGGTGGTGGCGACCCATTTTCCATCCCGCATGACGGTGACCTCGTCGGATATGCGCAGAATCTCGTTCATTTTATGAGAGATATAGATGATGCCGCATCCGCGCCCGCGCAGCATCCGGATGATGCCGAAAAGCTGCTCCACCTCCGTTTCCGCAAGGGAGGACGTGGGTTCGTCAAACACGATGATTTTGCTGTTGAAGGAAACGGCCTTGGCGATTTCCACCATCTGCCGCTGCGAAACGGACAGCGTGCGAATCACAGCCCGCGGATCGACGCTGATGTTCAAATCGTCAAAAATTTCCTTGGTGCGCCGGTACATTTCCTTGTGATCCACAGACCCGATCTTCGTTTTGGGAAAGCGCCCGAGCCAGATATTCTCCATCACCGAGCGCGTATGCACCTGGTTCAGCTCCTGATGCACCATCGCCAC
>CAZJYV010000057.1:0-10513 GCA_964550295.1 uncultured Clostridium sp.
TCACGGAGAACACGCTCTTTTTGATCTCGCCCGCGTACTGGCTGCCCGCGATGATTACGGTGCGCTTAACGAGGTTGAGGATGATGGCTGCTTCGCTGTGTACGCCATCCACATCGGGAATGCATTTGAAGCCGGGCGCTGCGATGATCGTGAAACCGGGAACAAAGCTGTCAAGCTGTTCCTGCGTGGGGCGGAGCAGAAGCTGGTGGATGAACAGGTTTTCGCTCGCCAGTTCGTTCACCACGCGCACGGAAAGGTGATACTGCTCGTCCGCACCGGCAAACCCGTCGAAAACGAAGATGTCGCGTCCCTGCAGGTAGGCCGTCATGCGGTTATAAATCGCCTCGTATTTTTCCGCGCTGATGGGTACGTTGACTTTGCCCCAGTCGATCTCATCGTGAATCTCGGGCAGATCCACAACAAAGCGGTCGTCGGGGGAGCGACCTGTATATTTACCCGTGTTGACAACCAGCGCGCCGGTTTCCGAAAGCGTGCCGTCATTTCGTACGAGCGCCATTTCAACCAGCTTTGCAGGGGTAAGGTTGCGGTAAACGGCTTTTGGGGCAACGATGCCCAACGCTTCAATTTCGTTCTTGATCATGGTTTGTTTTACTCCTCTCATTGAAAACAGCACAATGCTGCAAAAGTAGTTCATAGTGATTATATTATCTCGGTTTGTCAAATGCAACCGTATCATTTTTCTGCAAAGGGCGGAAATGTAAGGCAGAAAGACCGCAAACGCAGGTTCTGCGCATCAACTTCGCATAAACACGTTTGAAAACATCAAAACGGATTCAAATATGCTTGCGCCTGCAATGAGCAAATACGGTGCATGCAGAATCAATTTTTTAAAAAAATATAAAAAACAAAATAAAAGGCTTCCGCCCGCAGACGAAAGCCGCATTTTGACTGATCGTTCGCTTATTCCGCAGGGGTCTGCGCGAAAAGCCGCGCGAGCGTTTCCGCGCCTTCCCGGACGCGGGGGCAGATACCGATGCCCTGATCCGTATTCTCGGGCTGGATGCCGATCACATAACAGCGGCATCCGCACTCGAGCGCGAGGTAATCCATCATCAGCGGCAGGGGCAGCATGTGCGTGGAAAAAGAAAGCCCCGCAGCCTTTTCGTAAGGCAAAAGCTGGATGCTTCCGGCAGGCATATCCATATAGGCTGCGTCGATGATGAACAGCACGTCCGGACGAAACGCCTTGATCACGCCGGTGAAGTTCTCCGGCGCGCTTTCTCCGCACAGCAGCAACAGCCTCTCGCTGGCGGGAAGCTTTTTGATCTCGTTGACGGCATAAGTTCCCGCGCCGTCATCCCGGCACAGCTCGCTGCCGACACCGAGCACCACCACGCGGTCATTCCGGAGCGTTTCCCGGATAAAAGCGCCAAGCTCGCTCACAGCTCAATCGTCAGCCCATCGCGGGAAAGTTTTGCCAGCATGATGTCGTTGCTGGAGGACAGGCATTTTTTCGGGCAGGTATCCACACACTGGCAGCAAAAAACGCAGCGGCCCACGTTGAGGTAGGCGTGCATGTCCGGGTTTTCCTTGGTGCCGTGGTTTTCGATGGTGATCGCCTTGGAGGGGCAATCCCGCATGCACATCACGCAGTTGATGCACGTTGAAGCATCATACAAAAGCCGCCCGCGGTAGTTTTTGGGGATTTTCGGGTCGCCGTGCGGATAGTCTATGGTGGCGGGCTTGCTGAAAATATTGCGGATTGCCTGACCGGCCAACTCCCCCGGGAGATGCAGATTGAAGCTCACAGACCGAGCCCTCCTCTCAAGAACAGATTGAGTATGATCTGCGCGATGGCGATGGGCGTCATCACCATCCAGTTGAACTGCACCGTTTGATCCATGCGGATGCGGGCGACACTCGCGCGAAGCAGCGCGAGCAGGAGCACGAGCAGGAGCGTTTTGGCGAGGTACAGCGCAAAATCCGCGGCGGCGTACCCGGTTATGAAGGGCAGATACAGCGCGGCGATGAGCGACGTGATGACCGCAAGCTCGCTCACAGCCGATACGCGCAGGAAGGCGAGGTAACGCCCGCTGTATTCCACCAGCGCGCCGCCGACGATTTCGGTTTCCGCCTCCGGCGCGTCGAAAGGCGCGCGCTCGAGTTTGCTCTGCGCCGATAGGAGCGCGATGAGGAAAGCCGGCACGTTCACGAGCGTGAGCAGCGGGTTTGCGGAATAGAACGCGAGTATGCCCGAGATGTTCCACGTGCCTGCCAGTATCGCGGGCGAGAGAACCGCGATGAACAGCGGCACTTCGTAGGCGAACATCTGCGTGAGGGTGCGAAACGCGCCGATAATCGTGTATACATTATGCGAGGTAAAGCCCGCGAGGAACAGGCAAATCGTGGGGATCGTCAGCAGGTAAAGCACCACGACGAGGTCGCCTTCATACGAAACGATCGCGGTCTTGCCCCAAACGGGTACGCTGATAAAGGCCGTGATCACCGCGGCGAGGGAAACAATCGGCAGCGCCGAAAAGGTTTTTTTACCCGCGTTCTGCGGGATGATCACCTTTTTGCCGATCAGTTTAAAAAAATCGGCAAGCGGCTGATACCAAGGCGGTCCGATGCGGTTCTGCATGCGCGCGTACGCTCGGCGGTCCACATACTCGAGGCACAGGCCGTAGGCGGTCAGAAACAGACAGCCGGGAAAAAACAGGATCTTCAGGATATCAGAGAGCATTTGCGCCTCCTTGCCTCATCTTTGCGGAAATTCCCTCAGGCGGATACCGGAGGGGTCGATGCCGAGGGCCTTGTAGTGCGCGATGCCGCGGCGGCGGATATCGTCCCACGTTGTGACAGAAACGCCCTCCCCGCCGATCAGGCCGATCGCGCGGTCCGTGCAGGAATAGCACGGATCGATGGCCGCGATGATGATGGGCACGTCCGCAAGGTGAAACCCTTCGAGCATATAGCTCATGCCGTGCCAGTTCGCCTCGCTCGGCGCGCGCAAGCGCACGCGGTCGGGCATGTCGCTTCCGTTGGAACGTACATAATGGATGTTCTCCCCGCGCGGCGCTTCCACGCGGATGAACACCTCGCCAGCGGGTACGCGGCGGGGCGCTTTAACGGAAAGCGGACCGTCCGGCAGCGCTTTCATGATCTCGCGGATCAGGCGGACGCTCTCGAGCATTTCCTTCACGCGCACAAGCGTGCGGCCGTACACATCGCAATGGTCGTCCGTGATGCCGTTCACGGCTATTTCGCGGAACACGCCGTAAGGCTCGATGATGCGGATGTCTTCCATGATGCCCGCGGCGCGGGCAACCGGACCGACGGCGCTGAATCTGCGCACATCCTCCGGCCGGAGGATGCCGATGCCCGAAAGCCTGCCGATCAGGGTCGGCTCAGTCAGGGCGAGTTCTGCATAATAGTTGAGTTTTTCCTCAAGCACGTCCATGACGCGGCCGATTTCCCCGATCAGGTCCGGCTCAAGGTCGCGGCGCACGCCGCCAAAGGTGTTCACGCCGTAGTTGACGCGGTTGCCGCCCAGGGCGGCAAGCACATCGAGTACGCGCTCGCGGTCGCGCCAGGTGTACATAAAAAGCGTGTCAAAGCCGATTTCGTGCGCGGCAACGCCCAACCATAGCAGATGGCTGTGCAGACGCTCCAGCTCGCCCACGAGCCCGCGGATGTACTCCGCGCGGCGCGGCACTTCAAGACCGCACATCCGCTCGATGCACTGGCAGAAGGCCGAGGTGTGCGCGTGGGAACAGATGCCGCATACGCGCTCGATGATGTAGAGGTCGTGCAGATACGTCCTCGTTTCACAGGCTTTTTCAAGCCCTCTGTGGTTGTATCCGATTTCGACCACGGCTTTTTCAACGATCTCGCCGTCCAGCGTGATCTTAAAACTGCTCGGCTCCTTGAGGGAAGGATGCTGGGGGCCGATGGGCAAAACAACTTTATGATCGACCTGCTCGCTCATGGTTTCTCCTCCTCTTCCGCTTTGCCGCCCTGAACCGGCGGTTCGTAGCGCATGGTGTTTTTGTTGAAATATTCCGGCTTCCATTCCTTGCGCAAGGGATACTCACCCTTTGGCCATCCGTCCGGCAGAGGATAGGAGGGGCCTTCGGGCAGATTCTTCATATCCGCGCCGAACAGGTCCACAAGCTCCCGCTCGTGCAGCGTCAGAGAAGGATACAGAGTCGACTGCGAATGCACGCGCGGGTTCGCCTTGGATACTTTTTCGCGCAGCACAAGCAGAATGAAATCATCGTTTGATAGGATATAGGAAAACCCGAGATCCTCGCCCTCATCCGTGCCTACGATGTGCTTCCCCTTATGAAAGCCCAGTTCGTCGTGCGCGAAACGGAGCACCGCCTCAAATTTTTCCGGCGGCATAAAATCCGTGAATATGCGCATGCGCGTGGGCGAGGCCGCCTTTGCGTACAGAAAACGCGCGTTGATTTTACTCGTGACTTCCTGCTCCGTCATGACCGGTCGCCTCCTTTTTACTCGGTTTCTTCTTCGTGTTTTTGGGCTGTATGGTTTTGAGCAGCTTATCCACGGCGTCTATGATGGCCTCCGGGCGCACAGCGCAGCCGGGAAGGTACGCGTCCACGGGTATGACCGTATCCGTGCCGCCCGTCACGCAGTAGCAGCCGTCGAATATGCCGCCGCTGCAGGCGCATGTGCCTACGGCGATCACGAACTTCGGCGAGGACATCTGGTCGTAAATCTCCTTGAGCCGGTTTCTGGTCTGCAGCGTCACCGCGCCCGTCACCACGAGCACATCCGCGTGGCGGGGGCTGCCCTGCTGCAAAACGCCCAGCCGCTCCAGGTCGAAGCGGGGGGTCAGCGCATCAACCACCTCAATGTCGCAGCCGTTGCATGCGCCTGCGTTGAAATGGATGATCCAAGGGGATTTTTTCGCACCCCAGGCGATGGCTTGATCCACAAGTCCCATAGGTTCACCTCCTGAACAGGATGAGCATGGCCAGAATGCCCGCGAGAATATACGCGATGGGCAGCAGCGTGTGTCCCGCGGGGGCAGTGGCGACGGTAAGCACCAGCACGTGCATCACCGTGAAGAAGAACGCATAGGCGAACAGCCTGTAATAGTTCGGGCTGACGTAGTGTTCCACGGCGTTCTCGTCCTGTCCGCAGGCGTAAGGATCCAACTCATGCTCGCCGCCCGGCGTTTTATCCGCTTTTCTGGAGAGATAGCGGGAAACCAGCGCGATGAGCAGCACGAACAAAAGGAATACGACCGGAGCGGATATCAAAATTTCTCTCATAAGCGCGCCTCCTTATCCCTTGAGGGCGCGCAGATGGCGGATATCCATGCTGCCGTGTTTGCGGTACAGGCTGATGGAGATGCCCGAAAGCACCACCGCCGTGACGACCTCGATGACGATCACCGTCACCACGAACGCCTGCGCGAGCGCCATTTCCCCGTTGATAAAGCCACCGAGGATGATAAAGACCGTGATCGCCTTCATCGCGACTTCGAGTCCGATGATGATCTTGAGCATGTGGTAGGTGCGGATCAGCGAAAAACATCCGGCAAGGATCATCACCAAACCCACGATCAGTATGACGGTTGTTGCATTCATTTGTTTTCACTCTCCTTGAAGAACACCACGATGGCGGCGGTGCCCGTGATCAAAACGATCATCTGTCCCCAGATATCGACTTGGCGTCGTTCCCACAGCGTTTCGCTGAATGGCACACCGACCTGCGCAGCCGCTTCGCCCGGCAGGGAGAAGCCGGAGAGCGCGGCGGAAAGCATCAGCACGGAACCGACGATAATCAGCACGAGCGGCATGTATTTCATGCGCCGCGCATCCTGATATTCGGGCGCGAGGTTCGACTGATCCCCGTTTGATAGGCTGACCGCCGAGATGAAGATGACGGTTACCAGACCCGAACAGACCGAGATTTCGAAAATAGCGGCCCACGTCGCGCCCAGCAGGTACATCAGCACGCCGCTTGCGGCGCTGGTGACGGCGAGCGTGATGGCCGAGGTAATCAGCCCGTTGCTCATAATGGAAAACACGCCGAACGCGAGCATGAACGCGAGGCACAGATAAACGGCAATCAACATGCGCGCACCTCCTTAAATCAAGCCGATGCTCTGCAAATAGAGCAGGAGCAGCGGAAAGCAAAGCCCCGCGCCGGTCGTTACGACGCTCAGGGCGATTTCGGCGAAGCGGATGCTGCCGCCGATTTCCTTGATGTCAGCCCAACGGGGATTTTGCGGACCGAAAAACACTTTTTTCTGAAGCCTGAGGAAGTACGCCGCCGTGAGGATGCTCAAACCCAGCGCCGCAAGGGCGAAGCCGATTTCGTTCGCACCCCACAGGGCAAGCAGGATCACCAGCTTGCTCCAGAACCCGGCGAAGGGCGGGATGCCCGCCGCGGAGAGGAACGAGGTGATGGATGAGAGCGCCGTGACGGGCATCTGCTTTTGCAGACCGCCCATCTCCTCGATATCGAGCGTGTCGAGCTGCTCATGCAGCGCGGCTGCGTTGGAGAACAGCGTGGACTTAAACGCGGCATGGCTGAACACGTGCAGCAGCGCGCCGATCAGGCCGAGAGGCGTTCCTGTGGAAAGGCCGAGTAAAATGTAACCCATCTGACTGACGGAGGAATAGGCCGCGATGCGCTTGAAATGCGTTTGCACGAGCGCGAGCAGCGCGCCAAAGGCGATTGTGACGATGCCGAGTATCGCGAGCGTCAGCCGCAGGGCGTACACTTCGCCGAACAGATTCATCAGCACGATGAAACCGTAGATGCCCGCGATCTTAATCACGATGCCGGAAAGAAGGATCGAAATGGCCGTATCCGCGCTCTGGTGCGCGTCAGGCAGCCAACTCTGGAATGGGGCCGCGCCTGTTTTGATGGCAAAACCGGAGATGAGCAGAACCACCGCGCCCCAGCAAAGCCAGGTGCGGCTGTCATCCCTGCCGGTAAGCACGGCGGCGTTCAGATCCGCATAGGCAAGGGAGCCGGTCTTCATAAAAAGCAGCGAGAGCGCGGTGAGGATCATGATCGTTGCGAAAGCGGACATGGTCAGGTACTTGAACGCGCCTTCGAGCCCCTTGCTGCTTTTGTACATGGCGATGAGCACGAAGCTTGAAGTCCCCGTAATTTCGAGGAAAACGTAAAGGGAAAGCAGGTCGCTCACCAGCAGCATGCCGTTCATGCCCAGGAGCAGCGTCATGAGCAGGTTTGTATACGAGCAGCGGTGATCGTCGATGGTTTTGATAGCCGTCAGCACCGAAACGAGCGCCACCATGCCCACGCACATCAGCAGGAAGAGCGACACGAGGTTGATGCGAAAATACGAAGCGCCCGCGCCGGATGCCCGCCAGAGCAGCCCGAAGCGCAGTTCATCCAGTCCGCTTGAGGCGAGCAGAAAGAAGCATGCGATCGCGGCGATCAGCTGAAGCAGCGCCACCGAGCCTGCCATGGCAATCGTGCGCTCGCGAATCTTTTCGCGCGGCACGGCGTTGTTGATGATGATTGCCGCGATGGGTGTCGCGATGAACAGATAAGGGATGATGTTCAACAGTTCCATTCTTTCACCTCCTCAGAGCATGACGGCGAGGAATATCAGCAGGATGCAGGCGACACCCGCGAGCGCGACGATGAGGTACCGGGAGATGCTGCCGTTCCAAAACTTCCTCAGCACGTTGGCAAATCCCGTCACAAGCCCGGGAATTCCCGTGTCGTATACGAAGGATATGCCGTTTTCAATCCACTGACACGCGGCGGAGAAGCCGTTCGCAGCGCCCATCATCCAGTTGTACGGGTCAAGGCTGCCTTTTCCGGCCAAGTTGTAACATTGCCTGAGGACGGGCAGCTGCGTGATGTGATCCGCGGCGGCAAGCGCGCCGCCGTCGCGGCGGTGACCGTAGAGGTGATCAAAGAGCGCAAGCAGCAGCACAATGCAGGAGATGATCACGAGCGTGGCCGATTCCGGCCAGCCCGCAAATCCCGAAGCGTTGTCCAACGCAACCCCGATGAGCCTGTCCAGCGGGAAAGCGTTGTACACGCCGAAGAATAGGCACATAACGCTCATGATGATCGCCGGGATGAGTATGCCGGCGGGCGCTTCTTTTATGCTCTTATGTCCCTGCGGCAAACGCATGGGGCCGAAGAATGCCGCCCCGCCGAGTTTCAGGAAGGATGCCGCCGTCATGAACGCACCGAGCAGCGCCACGATGTAAAAGATCGCGCCGCTCTCCAATGCCGCATCAAAAATGAGTTCTTTGGAAAAAAATCCGTTCGTCCCGGGGAGGCCTGCGATGGAGAGTGCACAGATGATAAAGCACGCAGTCGTGACGGGCATAAATTTTGATAGTCCGCCGAACTGATGCAGGTCGGTCGTGTCCGTACGGTCCTCAATGGCGCCGGCGGTGATGAACAGACCGGTTTTATAGAGCACATGGTTCATCATGTGGAAAACGCCGCCCACGATTCCCACCGTCAGTCCCGTGCCGATACCGAGTATCATATAGCCTACCTGGCTGATCGCGTGGTAGGAGAGGAGACGTTTCATGTCCTTTTGGATGAGCGCCATCGCAACGCCGAAGAACAGCGTCACCGCGCCGATCGTCATGACAAACAGGCTCATGCCGGATCCGGGCGTCACCGCGTAAATGTCCTTTACGATGCGCACCACAAGATAAATGCCCGCAATCTTTTCAAACGAACCGGGGAACGCCGCAAGGAAGGGCGCGGGGGCGTCCTCCGCCGCGTTGGGAATCCAGCTGTGGAAGGGCATCGCGCCCGCTTTGCCCATCGCGCCCAGCAGCATACAAACGCAGCCGAGAATGCCGAGTCCGTCCGGGGACAGGCGGCTCATTTCGCTTATGTTCGCGGAACCCGCGAGGTGCGCGGTCGTCACGATGCCGAGCATCAACAGGAGATCTGCCGTGCCGGAAAGCGCCAGCGCCTTCAGCGCGGTTTTCGAATTATCCTTGCGGCTGATGAGGAGTATGCCAAAGAGCGTGCACAGAAGTCCCTCCCAGAAGAAGAGAAGCATGCCGAGATTGTCGCACATCAAAGCGCCGTTTACCATGCCGAGGCTGATGAACAGATAAAGCAGGTAAAGGCCGCCCTTCTCCTTTTTACGGAACCAGCTTGCCGCGTACACTGCCACCGTGAGGAACATGAACGCCGCGAAAAGCAGCATCAGCGCCGAGAAATCGGAAACGATGAGGCGAAGCTCAAACCCTTGTCCTGCAAAGGGAAGCGTGCCGGCAGCGCCGCCGCCCAGATAGAGGGAAAGCGCAAGGATGAAGTTGACGACGCCTGAAAAAAGCACAAGCGCCATGCGCAGCGCATTTGTGAGTTTGCCGCGGATGCGCCACGCGAGAATTCCTTCCGCGGCTGGCAGCGCGCACAGCAGCAGAAGAAGTCTCGTCGGTTCGCCGATAGAATCGCAAATTCTTATAAACATGTCACATCGCCTCCCAAACCATCGTCGCAAGCTGCGTCGGCAGGTTGATCGCAAAACCGAGCAGCAGCGCGACAACCGCAAGGACCAGTACGCTTGCGGTCATGACGGGTGTACCTTCCTTCGCGTTGGGGAAGGTTTCATGCCCTAGGAATACCTTTGCAAAGACGCGCCCGAGGTATAAAACCGTCATCACAGCGCCGAGTATGAAGACTGCGGTCAGTATCGGATGACCTGCCGTAAGGATGCCGTCGATGACAAGATACTTCGCAAAGAAGCCCGAAAAGGGCGGGACGCCCATGACGGAAAGCGAACAGAGCGCGAAGGCCGCCGCCGTAACGGGGAAGCGTTTGGCAAGGCCGCCCATTTTTGTGATATCTTTCGTGTGTACGTTATGCTCCACGATGCCTGCGCAAAGGAACAATCCTCCCTTGGCGACGCTGTGGGCGAGTATGTACAGCAGCCCGCCGACAAGGCCCACCTCCGTGCCGCAGGAAATGCCGAGCAAAATGAAAGCGAGCTGGCTGATGGTTGAATAGGCGACCACGCGCTTGATGTCGTTGGCGCGTAGCGCGCAGCCCGCGGAAATGAGCGCGCTTACGGCGGCGATTATCGGCACGACGAGGGTGAACGCTTCCGGTATGGCAAAGGTTTTTACGAACAGGCGCACATAGACGAACACGCCGATTTTAACCAGCACCGCCGCGTGCAGCAGGGAAGTGACGGGCGAGGGCGCAACGCCCGCATCCGGCAGCCAGCTGTGCAGGGGAAAGGTGGCGGATTTGCTCAAAATGCCAAACAGAATCAGCACGACCGCCCATGCGGGGATGGGAACGGTCTTCATGGCCGCAAGGTCGAAGGTACCCGTCTGCGCATAGATGCCGATGAAACCCGCCAACATGATCAGCGCGCCCATGACTGTGATAAAAAACGCCTTGTTCGCCCGCACGATCGTGTGTTCCTCCCGGTAGAACCCGATGAGGCGCCAGCAGCAAACCGTGCTGATCTCCCAGAACATGTAGATCATAATCAGGTTTGTGGAATACGCGATGCCCATCATCGCGCCGATGAAGAGCACGACCA
>CAZJYV010000058.1:0-10390 GCA_964550295.1 uncultured Clostridium sp.
CACGACGTAGGTCAACGCCCACAGAAGATCCACGAAGCCCCACGAAAGCAGCTCGGAAAGCCTGCCCACGTCGCTGACCATGCGCGCCATGAGATAGCCCACGGCGGTCTTGTCATAGAAGGAGAAGGAAAGCTCCTGCAGCTTTTTGAACGCCTGCTGGCGGATGTCGAAGGAGACGTTCATCTCGATGCGCCCCGCCTGCGCGACGAATGAGTACACGCCGAACGCCTGCGCCGCGATGAGCGCGAAGTAGACCAGTATGAACGGCAGTATGCCCTGCGTCGTCCCCTTCTCGATGAAGTTGTCTATGGCGTAGCGGCTCATGAGCGGATACGCGATATCGATGAGCGCGATGGTCATGTTCGTCACAACCGAAAGAACGCACGCCCTTTTATTTTTTAATACATAGCGGAACAACCGTTTCCAGATGGACAGGTCCACCTTGAGGTCGCGGTCAAAATCCTGTTCTTCAATGGCAGTATTGCTCATTCCTTCTCACCTCTCATTTCGCCCAGCTCCTGCGCGAGGTCCTCCTCGAGCGCATTCTGGATGTGCGCGATGCGCCTGTAAAGCCCTTCCCGCGCCACGAGTTCTGCATGTGTGCCTTCCTGCACCAGCCTGCCATGTTCAAGGACGAGTATGGTATCCGCCTGGCACAGTGTTGTGATCCTGTGGGAAATGATGAAGGTTGTAATATCCTTTCTTCTTTCGCGAAGGGCGTTGCGGATCGCAGCGTCGGTCTCGGTATCGATCGCGCTCATCGAATCGTCGAAGATGAGGATGGGCGCATTCTGCATGAGCATGCGCGCGATCGCCACGCGCTGCTTCTGGCCGCCCGAAAGGGTTACGCCGCGCTCTCCCACAACCGTGTCGTACCCGTTTTCAAATTTGCTGATTACATCATGCACGCTCGCAATCTTTGCGGCAGAGTAGATCTCCTCAGGCGAAACGCCCGGCCGCACGATGCCGATGTTGTCCAGGATGGTTCTCGAATACAGGAACGGCTCCTGCAGAACGATGCCGATGTTGGAGCGCAGATACCCGCGCTCGATGTCGTTGACGTTCACGCCGTCCACAAGGATCTCGCCCGCAGTGCAGAGGTACAGCCTTTGCAGGAGCTGGACGAGGCTTGTTTTGCCCGAGCCTGTTGACCCGAGAATCGCGACGGTCTGTCCCGGCGAAGCCTTGAAGGTAATGCCGGAAAGCACGTCGTCATACGCATCGTAGCCAAAGCACACATTGCGGAACTCTACCTCACCCCGAATGGCGGGTTTGAGTGCGCGGCCCGGCTCCGTCTCTGCCGCCACGGAGAGGATTTCCTCGATTCTGCCCATAGATACCGTGGACTTGCCGAAATCTGCGAGCACGCGGCCCAACTGGCGGATCGGCCAAATCAACATGCCGACGTATGAGCTGAATATGATCATATCGCCGAGCGTAAAGCGCCCTCTGACGCAGAACACGATGCTGACGAATATCGTAATGGCGATCTGCGAATAACCGATCAGGTCGCTTGTGCCGAAATAGAGACCGAACATGCTGATGAGTTTGTAGGTCTTTTTCCTGAAATCCTCGTTGCAGGCGGTGAATTTATCCAGCTCGCTTTTCTCCTGCCCGAAGGCGCGTACGACGCGCACACCCGTCAGGTTCTCCTGCAGCGTGGAGGAAAGCAGACCCTCCGCCTCGTCCGAAAGCTGAAACTGCTTTTTAACGAACTTAAAGTACACGAGGCTCATCACCGCAAGCACCGGCAGCAGTATGATGGAGATCAACGCCATCGTCGCATCCAGCGAAAACATGATGTAACACGCCACGCCTACCATTAATAACGTGCGCACAACCTCCATAAGCTGGTTGACGATAAATCGCCTGATCGTATCCACATCGGACGTACAGCGCTGGATCAGGTCGCCGGTTGAAGCATGCTTATGATAATCGTACGGCACCTGCTGAAGATGATCGTACAGCTCGTTGCGCATCGTCAAGGCAAAGCCTTCGCTGCCTTGGGCGATGTACCGCCTGCGCAGATAGGTACTCACACCGTTGATTGTGGTAAACAGCACCAGCGCAGCCGCGCAGATCCACAGGTTATTCGCTATGAATGTCCTCCCGCCTTGGTTTTCGATGATACGCATGACGAAAGCCGGCAGGTTCGCATCCTGACCGCCGATCGCGTAATCCACGGTGAAGCTGATCACGAGCGGCCCGCAATAGGACGCAACCACCGCTAACGCGAGAAAAAGCGCTGACAGCGCGAGGTAGCGCATGTTCCCCTTCATCAGGCGTCCGACCAATTTCCAATTTACTTTTTGATAGTTTTTTTCCGTTTGCTCCTGCAAAGCATTCGCCCCCCGATTTTAAACTGTGCTGAACCCGCGGCACAAAAAAGCCGCGGAACTTGCGTCCGCGGCCGTTGCATAGCAATCCTTTCCGATATAAACCGGATCAGGCAACGGGCCGTGAGGACGCACTTATCCCCTTGAATCCAACTGCATTGACGAAATTCAACCTGATGATCATCCCTCGCGGCTCCTTTCTTTTTGATTACCCATTACATGGACGAAATATATTTTAACATGTGTTAACTAATTTGGCAAGCATTCTGTTATTATATATTCTTTATTTTTCCAGCAGATATGCCCGGAGCAGGTCGAACGTCGCCCGGATGCCGTCCCTGTGCGTGCGCTCATACCCGTGGGAAGCATACACGCCCGCGCCAATCACGCAATGGCGCATATCGTATCCGGCACGGAGCGCGGCGTCCGCATCCGAACCGTAGCTGGGGTAGATATCGAGCGCGTAATCAACGCCGGCGTTCTTTGCGCACGCGACCAGCGCGTTTGTTACATCGTAGTCCGATGGGCCTGATGAATCCTTTGCGCAGATGCTCACCTGCGTTTCCCTGCAGGTTAGGCCCGAGCCGACGCAGCCCATATCCACGCTGATCATCTCCTCGACATCCGCCGGAATGGATGCGCTTGCACCGTGACCGGTCTCCTCATATACCGTAATATAGGCGTACACTTTGCGTTTGAACTTGGCTCCGCTATCCTTGATATATTTGGCAAACCCGAGCAGCACCGCAACGGAGAGCTTGTCATCCAGAAAGCGGCTTTTCAGGTAGCCCGCGTCTGTATAGACCGTACGCGGATCGAAGGTAACAAAATCCCCCACCGCAATGCCGAGCTTTTCGGTATCCTCCTTGGAGGAAACCTTTTCGTCAAGCAGAACCTCGACCGTGTCGAAGTCGCGCTTTGTGTCGCCGTACTTAAGGTTCACATGGATGGAGGCGTTGATAAGCTGGCATACGCCGCCGATCTTTTTTCCGTCGCGGGTGTGGACGGTGCAATTTTCCGTTTCCACGTTGTTGGCGTCGAGCCCGCCGATCCGGGTGAGGCGCAGCGCGCCGCTGCCCTTGACCTCCGCCACCATCGCGCCGAGCGTATCGAGGTGCGCGCTGAGCAAAACAGGATTGCCTTCGCCGCCGAGCTCGATGAATACCCCGCCCTTTCGGGTGAGGGCCGCCGGATAACCGAGTTTTTCAAATTCGTCTTTGGTGTGCAGCGCGGCTTCGCGCGTCATGCCTGAAGGGCTTGGGATTGCGATCACCTTTTTGAACCGTTCAACGATATAGTCCGTGTAATCCATAACTGTCTCCTTTTGTTTCGTTTCGATTGCATAATTGCTCTGCCTGCCGCGCCGCGTCAGGTCATATATCAGCCTTTTTCAGCCAGTGCGAGCGTCGCCCGTCATGATGCGCAAAATCTCTTTATCGGTTTCGCACATCCCCTCCCGAGCAAGCCGGCCGACGTTTTTAATCGTGTTGTCCGCGCCCTTGGTGACAATGCCATCCCCTGCGAAGAACTGCTGGCCGTTTTTATACATTTCGTATCCCAAAATGCCGCCGTAAACCGCTGTGGCGATTTTCGCCGCGCAGGAAGGTTTTGCTCCGTCGCACACGATGCCGCTAATGATCGCAAGTCCGTTGACGATCGTGTGGGAGATGACGTCCACATCCCCGCCGTCCAGATATGCAATGCCGCAAGCCGCGCCCACGCCCGCACATACCGCGCCGCAGTAGGCGGAAAGCTTGCCGATGCCCGTTTTCTGATGGATGGTTACCAAATCCGACAGGATCAGCGCGCGCATAAGCTTTTCCGCCGGCAGGCCTTTTCGGCGCGCGTATTCGATGACGGGCAGGCTTGCGGTGATACCTTGATTGCCGCTGCCCGATACGATCACAACCGGCATTTCACAGCCGCTCATCCGCGCGTCGCTTCCGGCTGCTGCAGCCGCCTGGCAGCATACGTAGACATCCTCCCGCACCCCTTGATCGTGCAGAAGAACCCTTCCGATCTGCGCGCCATACCCATGTTCAAACCCTTCGGCGGAGATGGCGGCATTCAGGCAGATCTGCCTGCGGATTGGCTCACCCACGTCCGCAAGGTCTGCCATATCCGCAAAATCAACGATATCCGCAACGTTGAGCAGCCCGTATTCTTTATCAAATTCCGCCTGCAGCTCGCCCTCATCGATTTCGAAAATCACCGCACCGTTCTTTTCCATGCGCACGATATTCGTATGCGCGTCCGCAATGACAACGCGCGCGGAATCTTCTCCGCGCGTCAGAGTGATATCGATATAAAGCGTTTTAGATGAAGCGCTGGGCGTAAGGACGATCTCATGGCAAGCAAAATACGCCGCGATCCGTTCGCGATCCTGCGGCTGGATGCGGGCAAGCAACTCAAGCTTATCCTCCGAGCGCCCGCCGACAAGGCCTGCGCACACCGCGGCGGAGATGCCCTTCAAGCCGCCCGTGTTCGGCACGACCACGCTTTTGGCGTTTTTGATGATGTTGCCGCACACATCAACGGCGCATGTATCCGGCATACCGCCCAGCAGTTCCCGCGCTTTTGCGGCTGCGTATGCGAGTGCGATCGGTTCCGTGCAGCCCAGTGCCACAACGAGTTCCTTTTTCAGGATGTTACAATACGCCTTGTACTTTTCTTCGGACCTGAGCACCTGCAATTCCCCCTGCTGTTCGGTTGAACCGGTTAATTTTCAATCAGATACGCAGCGGCTTGTTCCGCCGCGATCGCGCCGTCCGCGCAGGAGGTCACAACCTGCCGCAGCACCGTATCCCGCACATCGCCCGCAACGAAAAAGCCCTGGAGGTTGGTGCGCATGTGCGCGTCGCTTTTGACATAACCGTTTTCCGTCAGGTCCACAAGGTCGCGCACGAGCGCTGAGCTCGGCGTCTGTCCCACAGCCATGAAGATGCCGTCCAGCGAAATCTCCCTCTCCTCGCCGGTCTTCACGTTTTTTACCACAAGTGCTTCGATGTGATCGTTCTGTACGCCGTTTATGCGCACGGGCGTGCTGTTGAGCACCTTTTCGATGTTAGGCATTGCATCCAGCCTGTCCGAAAGAACCTTGCCGCCGCGAAACTCATCGCGTCTGTGGACGAGATAAACCTTTTTTGTCAGGTTCGCGAGGTACAGCGCGTCCTTGAGCGCGGTATCTCCCCCGCCGATAACGGCCACGGTTTTTCCCCTGTAAAAATTGCCGTCGCAGGTTGCGCAATAGCTCACACCGACCCCCTCGAAGCCCTGCTCCACGCCGAGTTTTTTGGGGGATGCGCCCGCCGCGTAAATGACCGTGCCGGAAATATACGACTCCCTGCCCGTCGCGATGATGAAATCCTCGTTTTTCTTTTCGATGGAAAGCACTTCGCGGCTAATCGTCACAAGCCCGTGCGCTTTCGCCTGGGCATACATAAGCTGCGTAAGTTCCTGCCCGTCGATGTTCCGAAAACCCGGATAATTTTCGATGTCATTCGTAATCGCTGCCTGCCCGCCGATAAACTGCCTTTCGAACAGAGCCGTTTTCAGCCCCGCGCGCAGCGCATAGATCGCTGCGCTCAACCCGGCAGGTCCGCCGCCGATGATCATCACGTCGTAATCTCTCTGCATGTTTGACTCCCATGTTTTTTATTATTATAACACGGCGCACCGCTTTTCATCGACACGTTTTTCGTTTTTCATAATGCTTGCTTTTGGCAAAAAAATGGATATGATATAAAATGAAAGCTTGGGGGGTACTTATGACGGATTTATTGATGCAGCTCAGGAAGCAAACGGCGATTGCGGCGCTTTGTTATAGTGCGGTCGGTCTGCTGTTTGTATGCATTCCGGATATCACGGTCAAGGCGATCGGCTTGATCATCTCCATCGCCGTGCTTGCCTTCGGGGCGCTCAAAATCATCGTTTTCTTCGCGCGGCAAAGCTCCGGCCTGCCGGACAGAACTTCCCTGCCTTTTGGCGTCATCCTTTTGGCTGCATCGCTGGTTTTCTTTTTCAAGCCCGACATCCTCGTTTCGATCGTTTATGTCATACTCGGCCTCACGCTTGTCGTCAACGGCGCGCTTAAGCTTCAGGTCGGCGTTGAACTCAGGCGCGGAGACAATCCCTTCTGGGGTTCGGTTGTCGTAGCCTCGCTCGCCGTCATGATCCTCGGCGCTATCGCGATTTTCGCGCCATTCGCAACCGCAAAAACGGTGATCGTTCTCGTAGGCATCAGTATGATCTGCGGCGGCGTATTCGATCTTGTAAGCGCGATTTTCTTCATGAAGAACGAATAAGCGGCCGTCATACAGACTTTATGGGTTTCCGCCTGTTTGCGCGGAAGCCCTTTTTTGTCACATAATCAATCGGCTCGCCGTTCAGTTCCTCCGATATTCGCTTCCGTTGCGCATGCGCGCGAGGCAGCCCGCGTCGACCAGATCACGCCGGAGTGTGCATTGATCCTCATAAAAGCCGCGCAGGATGGAATTGACTTCCGTTTCGGTGTAAACGCGCTCCTCCTCAAAGTAGGTTTTCGCCACATACTCCAATATGACTGCGCGCTTGGAGGCCTTAATCGGGATGGAGACGAGGCGGCCATCCTTAAAAAAGCCGCGCAAGATCTTTTCTTTCTGCTGTTCTTCCGTCAAAGGTTCGCGCCTGAACGGTTCCATGTCAGATTTTTCCTCCCAGATAATAATAAATGATCACGAGCGCCTCGCGCATGTAATCGTTGGGTGTTATATAGGAAACGCCGCGCGTTCCGATGCCTTGCGCCTGAAGTCCGAGGGTGCGCGCAACCATTTCCGCGCGCAGCACATGGAATCGCGTCGTCACGAAAACCACCTGTGCATCGCTGCCGAGTTCCGCATCGATGATGCGCTTGGAGTTGAAAAAATTCGTATAGGTGCTGTCGGACTCCTCCTCCGTGCGGATGCGGCTTTCGGAAACGCCGCGCGCGATCAGATACCGCCGCATGGCTTCCGCTTCGGGGATATCCTCCCCCTTGCCCTGCCCGCCCGAGAGAATCACGAGGGTATCCGGATTGTCGTTCGCATAGGCAAGCGCCGCGTCAAGCCTGCGCGCGAGCGTGAGCGAAACGCGCTCGCCCCGCACGCCACAGCCGAGCACGATCAGCGCGTCCGCGCCCGGAGCCGGCTTTTCGCTGCCCGTACGGTAGATCATGGGCACCATCACGAGCAGTATGGCGGCGTAACCCGCATACCCGGCGATCAGCAACCATTTGACGAATGTGCCGAACCCCGCCGAAAAGAACCTCTGCGCGGCAGGAAACACCAGACCGATCAACAGCAGCGGCAGTCCGAGCAACGCCGGCAGCACCGTGCCTGCATTGAGATTTGAAACCATGGAAATCGCAAGCGTATCAAAAATGCCGAAAAGCCCGATGACGATGAGGATGAGCCGCAGCGCGCTCATTTGCTTTCTTCCGTCGCGCATGGTACCTCCTGAGGGACAAGTGTGACACCCCTGAGCGTGTAGTTCGCGACATAGACACCGATGATCACGAGCGCCGTGCCGATGCCCTGCAGCAGAGTAAATCTTTCATGCAGCAACAGAACGCCTGCAAGCACGGCAACCACCGTGGTGATTCCGGCAAACGACGTGCAGCGCGCGGCGCCGATGGTCAGGATGGTGTAATTCGCCATGAGGAAAGCCAGCACCTGACAACCGACCGCGAGATAGAGGACGGCCGTGAGAAACTTCATATCGGTAAAAGGTGCCAGGAGGTAGGTTTGTATCGTGCCGTTGACCCCGTTTTCCACAAGCGCCATGCCGGTGAAAAAAATGGCACCGAACACCGCCATGACGAAGGTTTTTTCCTGCGCGTTGTAATCCTTTGCCATGCGCTGGAAGGTGACGGAGAGCGCGTCGCTCATCATGGCGAGCACGATCATAATATAGCCAAGCACGTTGAGCGATGCGTCGAGCCCCTTGGCAAGCACCATCGTCAGCACGCCGCCGACGGAAACCACGATGCCCACAACCTGCAACTTCGTGGGTTTTTCCTTGACAATCAGGCTGCAAAGGATGATCGTCATGATCGGGATAAAGGTCACGAGCGTGCCGCTCTCGGTCGCCGTGGTGAGCTTCACGCCGAATGTTTCGCCGATAAAATAAAGCACCGGCTGAAAAATGGCGATGAGCAGGAGCGGCCAGAGTTTTTTATGCCTCAGGTCAATTTTGATGACACCAAGCAGAATGCATACGCCTATCGCTGCCGTGGCGAAGATAAAGCGCCAGGAGAGCAGCGTAAACGCGCTGTATGTACTGACAGCTTCTTTTGTAAAGAGGAAACTCAGGGCAAATAATACGTGCGAGAAAATCCCGCACAGCACGCCGATACCTTCGCTTTTGTTTTTCATACAGCCAGTATAGCACAATGTGAAGAACGCGTGTAGCCGGAATGTTAATTTTGTCAACACTGCGCGGCGCGGTTGCATCGTCTGCCTGCACGTGCTAAAATCATGCTGTTGTATTATGGAAAGAAGGTAATTTCATGAGCTTTATCGATAAGCTGCTGGGGAATTCCAGCGAAAGCAAACTGAGAAAGCTGGCGTCCGTCGTCAAGCGGATCAATGAGCTGGAACCCTCTATGCAAGCACTCGACGACGAAGCGATGCGCGCCAAAACCGTCGCCTTCAAAGAACGCCTTGCTCAGGGCGAAACCATCGACGATATCCTGCCCGAGGCCTTCGCGCTCACGCGTGAAGCCGCGGTCCGCACGATCGGTCAGCGCCACTTTGACGTTCAGCTCCTCGGCGGCATCACGCTGCACCAGGGCCGGATCGCCGAGATGAAAACGGGCGAGGGCAAAACGATCACGGAAACGCTGCCGGCCTATCTCAATGCGCTCACGGGCAAGGGCGTGCACATCGTAACGGTCAACGATTATCTCGCAAAACGCGACGCGCAGTGGATGGGCAAAATCTATAAGTTTCTCGGCCTCACCGTCGGCTGCATCGTACATGATCTGGATAACGACGAGCGGCGCAAAGCATACGCCTGCGATATCACATACGGCACAAACAACGAGTTCGGCTTCGATTACCTCAGGGACAACATGGTGGTCTACCGCGAGCAGATGGTGCAGCGCGAGCTGAATTACGCCATCGTGGACGAGGTAGACTCCATCCTCATCGACGAGGCGAGGACGCCGCTGATCATATCCGGCTCAGGCGACAAGTCCACGGACATGTACGCAAAAGCGGATAAGTTCGTCAAGCGCCTCGAGCGCGGCGCAAACATCGAAAAAGCTTCCAAAACGGAGCTGATGCTGGGCGAGGATCAGCCCGAAAGCGGCGACTACATGTGCGACATCAAGGCGCGCACCGTCGCCCTCACCGCGCGCGGCATGGAAAAAGCGGAGCAGTTTTTCGGCATTGACGATATCACTTCCACCGAAAATCAGGAGATGAACCACCACATCATCCAGGCGCTCAAGGCGAACGCCCTGTTCACGCGCGACAAGGATTACGTCGTGCAGGACGGACAGGTGCTGATCGTGGACGAGTTCACAGGCCGCCTGATGTTCGGCAGGCGTTACAGCGATGGACTGCATCAGGCGCTGGAGGCCAAGGAAAACGTCAAGGTGGAACGCGAGAACAAAACCCTTGCCACCATCACCTTCCAGAATTATTTCCGCATGTTCAAAAAGCTTGCCGGCATGACAGGCACGGCAAAAACGGAAGAAGCCGAGTTTCAGTCGATCTACGGCCTTGACGTTGTGGAAATCCCCACCAACAAGCCGCTGATCCGCACGGACAGCAACGACGTGATCTACGCGAGCGAGGAGGGCAAGTTCCGCGCCGTCGTCGAGGAGATCATCCGCGCGCACAAGACCGGTCAGCCGATCCTTGTGGGCACGATCTCGGTTGAAAAGAGCGAACTGCTAAGCGCCATGCTCAAGCGGCGCGGCATCGAACACCAGGTGTTGAACGCCAAGCTGCACGCCAGGGAAGCGGAAATCGTCGCACAGGCCGGCAAATGGGGCAGCGTGACCATCGCAACCAATATGGCGGGCCGCGGCA
>CAZJYV010000059.1:0-10339 GCA_964550295.1 uncultured Clostridium sp.
CGTGTCAAGCAAAGCAAGAGCGCGGCTGAAATATTGTTCCGTGTCGCGTTCACTCACGACCTCTATTGAAGTCACCTGGCCTTCGGATACGGTCACAGAAACTGTGATCGCTCCGTTATAACCGTCAGCGGAACCCTCATAGGTGCCATCTGCAAGCTGGGCCCCCGAAAAGAGCGCGTTCGCTTCCTCGATGACACCGGATGAATCGCTTTGCCGCGGCGTATCCGTAGGGGGAGGAGTCTCCTGCGCGACGGGTTCATCCGTTTCCGTTGCGTTCGGGGTTACGTCAACAACGACACTCTCCGTTTCGCCGCTCGATATGAACAGCGCCGCGATCCGGTCATCGACCTGAATGCCGACATTGGCTACATGAACGACGATCAGAAGCAACAGCGCGACCGTGAGCACACGGTGGGCGGGCATCCAGACCTTCTTGAACTGTTTACGAAAAAGATAACTCAGCGCCAGCAATACCGCGCCGACCAAACATGCCGTTCCCCAATTCCATGTAAAAAGAACAGGTGCAATCATCAGATCGGAAATAGCGGTTGCGGAGGCGTTGCCGGCAAGTATCCCATGAACAAGCCCTGTGAGGATAAGCATCGTGCCCACGGCGATATGGGTTCGCGAAAAAGCCTGTTTCAGCTTTTTGCTTCCTTTTTTTCGTACGATATATTTAGCCGCCGATAATGCGATAAACAGGACGGACAGCCATGCGAGAACCATGCTCAGTAACATCGAACCCTCCATATAAGAATGAAAGGAGTATAGAGCATAAAAACAACTGAAATAAGTACAGAATTTGTATCATTAAGGAAACGGTGTGACAGAAGTCACACTTGGGTCATACGGCTTTGCCGGATGGATCAAACAAGCCGTTCCTATCGTGTGCGTATAGATCAAGCGTGTTTCCGAAAAAGCACTACTCGATGGGAAAATCAAAATATGTATCTGGGTAGGGCTCAGGGCTGACGATATAGTGCCACCATTCTTCCTCATAGAATCGGAAACCGTTCTCCAGCATGGCTGTGCGCAACAGTGCGCGGTTGCTCTCCTGCAGCGGGGTGAGGCCTTTGGCGCCGTGATGGCTTCGAATATCCATGTAATCGAATATGCTGCCCATATCCAGTTCTTGATGCGTGTGGACAGCCACAAGCGTCAGATCGACCGCACAGCCGCGGCTATGGCCTGATTTTTCTGCGATATACCCTTTGGTGAACAAATCGCGTTTTTCCTCATTGGGGTAATGCACGGGTTTTCTGCGGCAATCTTCAGTTTCCATACCCCAGCGCATGAAATCATCCACCGCGCGCTGCGGCCTGTAGGAATCAAAGAATTTCATAATAAAACCCTTTTCTCGGAGGCAGGCAGCTACCTTAACAAGTTGATCTGCTGCTTCTTTTGTGACCACGACGAGCGGCACGTTGTAGCCGTCAACAGGTCGGCCCATAAAATTATCCGTTCCGGCGTACTTTGCGTCAACAATGCAATCCTCAATCACGTCATCCACATATAGAAAGCCGGCAGGCAAACCCTTTTTGGGGATTCCTTTGGTGCTGATGTTCATGGCGCTGCTCCCTCCTGGTGACTGTTATTACGTCGGGTTCTCCATTTGGATGATATAATACACCGAGCGATTTTTCAACGGTCTTATGTGTTTTACCGCGTTTTTTATCGAATGGAACGCGCGCATAGGATTGCCTGATGCGTAAGGAATCGTAATTTTAAAAATACATTATCCCTCTTGACACATAATACAATGCGATGTATAGTATTGTGCGAAGGGGGGTGTTCTTGTGCTTGATCCGCAAATGAAACGCGGGCTGCTGGAAATCTGCATCCTGTCGTCTGTCAGCCGCGAGGATTCATACGGGTATAAGATCATCAAGGATCTATCCGGCTTTATCGAGGTTACGGAATCCACACTGTATCCGATTTTGCGAAGGCTGGAGGTTGCAGGCTGCCTGACGGTATATTCTGTAGAGCACAACAGCAGGCTCAGAAAGTTTTACCGGATAACGGACGCAGGGCGCGCGGAGATCGCCGCGTTTATGCAAAGCTGGAAGGAAATCGCCGCGATGTACGAATTCATCAAGGAGGGAATACGCGATGACGAAGCATGAGTTTTTGGAAAAACTGAGGAGTCGCCTCACTCAGCTTCCTGGGGACGAAGTCGAAAAGCAGCTAGCCTATTATGCGGAGCTGATCGACGATATGATGGAGGACGGCATCCTTGAAGAACGCGCCGTCGAAAAACTGGGCGACGTTGAGAAGATCGCGCAAACCGTTTTACAGGAAACACCGCTGCACAAGCTTGTGAAATCGCGCGTCAGGCCGGGCGGAGGATGGTCGGCGCTGAGCATCGTACTCCTTGTGCTGGGTGCGCCCGTGTGGATGCCGATTGCCGTGGCACTGTTTGCGGTGCTGCTTGCGGTTTACCTCGTGATCTGGTCGGTTGTTGTCGTTCTGTTCGCCGTGGTGCTTGCGGTTGCCTTAAGCGGACTCGCGCTGATCGTCGCGATCTTTCTTTTCCCGGCGATGCTGCCACTGAAACTATTCGCGTTCGGGGCGGGCATCGCACTTGCGGGATTGAGCATCCTCGCGTTCTTCGGTGCGCTGGCAGTCGTGAAAGGATTGTTGCGGCTGACGGTTGCGATCGCGCGCGGGATCAAATCGCTCTTCATCAGAAAGGAGAATGCAAAATGAAAAGGACCGTTAAAAACATACTGATCGTTGCCTGCGCTATGCTGCTCGCGGGCGGGATGTTCATCGCGATATCCTTTGCGGTGGGGGTAGATTTGAAAAGGCAGTGGCGTCTGGGCGATTTTTCAACCGTCAATATCGGCGCGAACAGCCAGTTTGGCTACCGGGATTGGAACAATGCCTATTCCAAGGATGGAAGCCATCTGTTAAGCGCCGATAACATCGAGAACCTGGATGTCAAATGGATTGCGGGCAACGTTTCCGTGGTCGTTTACGAGGGCAGCGATATTAAAATCGAGGAAAGTGCGCTTTCCGATATTACAGAAAAAGTTGCGCTGCGCTTTGGCACAGAAGACGGCACGCTGTATATTCAGTATTGCGCGCGAACCGTCTCAGGGAATCTGCCGGAAAAGACGCTGACCATCAGCCTGCCGCAAACGCTCGCACGGAGCATGGATACTTTTAGCTATGATGCTTCATCAGCAAACCTGAGCGTATCAAATCTGACGATGCGGCGGTTCGCATTTGACGCAAGTTCAGGCAATCTGGCTGCGGATGATCTCTTTGCAGAAACGGCAGAGCTGGATTCGTCCTCGGGCTGGATCAGTTTTACCGGCACATTCTTGCGGCTGAATGCCGCCTCCACCTCCGGTACGGTGACGATCAGGAGCAGCGGAGATGCGGAATCGACCTCCGTCAGCACGTCCTCCGGTGATGTTCTTCTAGCGGGCAGCTTTGGCAGCCTGACGATTGATACGACATCCGGCAGAGTATCATCCTTTGACGGCCTTGCAAGCGGGGAAGCTGCTGCTCCAGCGCTGTATGATGCGCAGATTGCCGCAACCTCGGCCGACATCGCCACCAGCTCCGGCGATATTACGCTGCGGTGCAGCATCCCGAACATGAAGATCGGCACGACATCGGGGCGGGTTAAGCTGGACTGTTCCGTATGCCCGGAATCGCTCGATATCTATACATCCTCGGGCGATGTGGCGCTGGTTCTGCCTCAAAACAGCGGGTTTACGCTCCGTTATAACACCTCCTCCGGTGAGCTTCGCTGCGATTTCAGCGTTGTGATGAGCGGGGAACAATACATCAGCGGGGATGGCGCAGCTTCCTTTGGCGTGAGTACGTCAAGCGGAAGTATGGTTATCGATATCGGGTAGCGGCGATAACGCCTTATCGCCCGAATAACAAGACGGCTGCCTTTCCGGCAGCCGTCTTGTTTGTTATATGCGATGCGGCGGCATCAATATTTGCCGTATTCCTCGGCAGTCAGCAGGATTTTCGCTTGCGTCATTTCCGGACTTTTTCTCGGAGCCGGCTTTTCAACGCTCTTTTTCGATGGTACGACATTATTCTTGAGTTGAAACCGTCCAACCATCGTCTTGAGCAGGTCGGCTTGGCCGGACAGCTCCTCGGACGCTGCAGCCGCTTCCTCAGCGGTTGCCGAATTGGCCTGCACAACCTGTGACATCTGCTCGATACCGCGGTTGATTTCTGTGATCGCCGTCGCCTGCTGATTGGAGGCCAGCGCAATTTCGCTCACCAGATCAACGGTCTTCCCGACGCGCTGCACAATGTTGTCGAGGGCTGCGGCAGACTGGTCAGCGATGCGTGTTCCGTTTTCAGTCATTTTGATGGAACCTTGGATAAGATCTTTGGTTTCTTGGGCAGCGCCTGCGCTCTTGGCGGCAAGGTTCCGGACTTCCTCGGCAACAACCGCAAAACCCCTGCCGTGCGCGCCCGCGTGCGCCGCTTCCACAGCCGCGTTGAGCGCCAGTATATTTGTCTGGAATGCGATATCGTCGATGACCTTGATGATTTTATTGATGCTGGAAGCCGCGCCGTGGATATCCTGCATCGCTTGCAGGAGTGCCTTCATCTGCTCGTTCCCTTCCAGTGCGCTGTCTTTCGCGGAAACGGATATTTCGTTTGCTTGGTTGGCGCTAAGAGCGTTTTGCCTGGTTTGTTCGGCAATTTTCGTTACGGTTGCAGTCAACTGCTCAATGGCGGAAGCTTGTTCCGTGGCGCCCTGCGAAATTTCCTGACTGCCCCCGGAAACATGCATTGTGCCTGCCGCTACCTGATCTGCCGCGGCGTTGATTTCGCCGAGAACTTCGTTGAGCGATACAACGATTCCGTTGATAGAATCCTTGAGCCTGATAAAGTCACCCTTGTATTCTGAGCCGATCGAGACATTCAGGTTGCCGTTTGAAAGTTCGCCCAGCACACGTGATATATCCGCAATATAGCCGTTGATCGCGTCAACGCTGCGATGCATGTTGTCGCTGATGTTTGCGTAAAGCTGATAAATATCCTTCGTATCCTCGTCACCTTCGGTGACAATCATATCACAGAACAGTTCGCCATTGGCCAGCCGCTCCAAATTGACAACCAGCTTATCCACCTGTTCATACGAATATATCCTTTGCTTTTCAGATACAACCTGCGCTCTTTCGATATTTTTGAAGGCGCTGCGCACCTCGTTATCCAAGATGCTCTTAAGCTGGCCGATCTCATCGAGCGACTTGATCACAACTGTTTCATCGAGGCTGCCGGACGCAAGCGCCTTGGCGAAGTCGGCGGTTTCCCGAATCGGCTTGTTGATGGTGATGCGAACGATCAGCAGAAGAGCTGCAATCGTGAATATGAGCAGCGCTGACATAATAAGGACCATGATGATCGTCATCTGCCTGGTTGCGGCCATAATTTCACTATTTTCAAGCTCAACGGCAACGGACCAGGGAGTTGTTGTATTGCCGATATAAATCGGTACGAAAACCGAGTTGACCTCGTTTCCGGTAGATTTGGAAATCCCCTCATCCTGATAGAACGTACCGGCCGCGATAGCTGAAAGAACCGCAGCGGTGCGAGCCGGATCTGCATCCGTAAACAGCGTTCCGGCTGCATCCTGATATGGATTGATGACATATGCGCCGTTATTGGACAGCACAAAGGTTTCTGCGCTGCGGAAACCGCCGTTATCAAAAGCGATGTTTTGCAGGTTGGAAAGCGCGATATCGACGCCCGCGACGCCGACCACTTTTCCGTTTGAATCTTTGATCGGCACGGAAATGGTCGTCAAAAGAACCATTTCCCCATCGATTTCATATTCGTAGGGGGGCAGTATCGTTTCGTTTTCCGAATCTCGCGCCAGCAGGTAATAATCTCCGATGCCTTCTTTTTCGTAATCAACGAGTGAATCATGGGTGATTTCACCGCTGAAACGATGCCAATAGGGGATAAAACGCCCGGTTTGATCGGAGCCCGCGTCATTTTTTGATTGCCTATCCAACCCATCCAAAGCGTTCGGCTCCCAGCAGGTCCAGATGCCGAGGATATCCTCATTTGCTTCGAGTACGCTGCGCATGATGCCGTTATAGTAGCTGCGCCTGTCCAAATTATCAATTTCCTGATAATTCTGCATGCTCTGTGCGATGATGCGCGCGGTATTCAGCGGCTTTTCGAGCAGCGCTTTGATTGTGCCCGCATCGCTCTGAGCAAGGGATGTCATGCTGTTCAAAGCGGACTGTGTCGACGCTTTCGAAGTAACTGATATCATGACCGAAAACGCGATCACCATAATGACTGTTAAGATGCTGGCGCATGTCAATACGAGCTTGGTTCCGATTTTCATGTTCTTCAATTTCGCCATGTGCTTTCTCCTTATTCGGCTGGTTTCGGACACTCCGGCCCGTTATTCTCAAACAATTTTTCACAATCGATCAACGGTATCTCTTTCGCGCCATCTTTCCATATACCGCTGATATATGGACGGCTGTCGGAAAATTGTGCGCCAAGTTGGGGTGGGATGTCGCCAAAGTCCATTTCCAGAACATTCGCAACCTGATCGACGATCAGCCCCGCGCCAAAGCGCTTCGTTTGAATCACGAGAATACAAGTTCGTTCGGTGAAATGCGCTTGCGGCTTATTGAGCCGTAGACGCATATCCACCAAAGGAATGACTCTGTCACGGTGATTGATGACGCCGATCACATACTCAGGCGCTTCCGGAAACATGCTGATCGGCTGCATTCCGATTATTTCCGCTACTAGACCGATGTCGACGCCAAACTCCTCGCCGCCGACGATCATGGTCAGATATTGTGCTCGCTGCGGGTTTTCTTCTTCACTAAAAAGATTCATACGATCAAGAATCAAAGTTGCACCCCTTTCCGCACAGGTCGTATGATAACAGAACATAACAGCGGGATATCATGTTTACCGCTTCAATTAATATATCGGTATTGTTGAAACATTTGTTTAGGCAGCGATCGCACATTTTTAAGGTTGAGCGCGCAAAGCAGGAACCGGCGTTTGGAACGGAGCGCCGGTTTACGAGGCGCGAAAGCGGTTTTCGCACGGTAGATGAGTTTGTTTTCCTGCGATTGCCGGATAACAGCAATTCGTCTCAGTTATTTCACAATCCCCCTCTTTACTTGTATGTGGTGAACGGGTATCATGGTTGGGAATACCAGATTGCAAGGAGATGACAACCATATCACTGCGTATATTCACAGATTCATCGGCTAATTTGCCGGAAGAAATCATAAAGGAAAGACAAATCGAAGTGATCCCGCTCACGCTTGCGGTGAATGGGGTAGAGATGCTTTGTCGAGATCCCCAAAACCCATTTGACGGGGAAGCGTTTTATCAGCGCATGCGGGAAGATGAAAAGTTGGATATGAAAACCTCAATGGTCAATACCTCGGCTTTCATCACGGCGTTCGAACCTTGCCTGAAGGCGGGGGATGACGTGCTGTATGTTGCGATGTCCTCGGGCTTAAGCGGCACGTATTTCGCCGGTGAAACCGCTGCGGAAAGCCTGCGCGAGCTTTATCCGGACCGCACAGTTCTCGCCGTAGATACCCGCGCCGCTTCGCTGGGCGAGGGACTCATGGTTGTCGAGGCTGCCGATATGAAGGATGCCGGCCGCTCTGCAAACGAGATTGCGGAACACCTGGTTGAGCGCAGACTTCAGATGCGTCAGCATTTTATGGTGGATAATCTCATGTTTCTTAAGCACGGCGGCCGCATTTCGGGCAGCGTTGCGCTGCTTGGAACCGTTATCAATCTCAAACCGATTTTGACTGCGGACCAGGAAGGACGCATCGTTCTGGATAAAAAGATTCTCGGCCGCAAAAAAGCGCTGCGAACCCTGGCGGACATTTTTTCCGAGCGGTATCTGGCCTCGCCGGAAAACCACCACGCGGGTATCGCACATGGCGGTTGTGAGGCGGATGCGAACCAATTGGCTCAGATCATCCGGGAAAGTCATCCGGAAGTTACGTTTACTATCGTATGCTATGAGCCGGGTACCGGCGCGCATGTCGGGCCGGGTACCGTTGCACTGTTCTTCTGGAGCGAACAGAGGGAGGAAAAAGCTGCCTTATTGTCCGTCATCCGCGCGAAGATTGCGACCGAAGCCGCATCCATTAAATCCGAAATCGAAAGCAAGCTGCACAAGGATCAGGATTAAAAGAGCAAAACATAGCAAAACCGGCCGGAGACTTTATCCCGGCCGGTATTTTTCGTCATGTTATGTTGCTATATGATGCGTTAAGTAAAAAGCCTTTTCCGTAATTCATCCACAACACCTTCCTTGCCGTTGACGATGAAAAGAAGGGCGCCGAGCAGTACGAGCGGCGCGATGGCGTACCAGCTCCATTGCATCAAAAAGTAGCCATAGAAGGCCAGCTCCAAAATGATATCAAGAACGACGAAGTAAACGGACAACATGTAGCACAATATCGCGTATTTCGGCAGCATCCGCAGTCGTTTGATCCGAAAAATCAAGGTCGCACAACCGACGAGAACGCCTGTGGCGAGTGTCACGGGCAAAGCCATGGGGAGGTACCAACTCATGCCACGCGTAATCCCTGCAATCAACGCAAGGTATAGGGCAACGGCACATCCGTCCATGGCGATGAAAAGATAAACCCGAGGCCTCTTAAAAAACATCGGAACGAACACAAACACATAAAGCATCACAGCGGCGCCGGACACATAGAGCGACCAGTTGATGCTAAAATCCGTCAATAGGTCGCATACGAACGTCACAACCATCGGGATCAGCAATATCAAAAAACCAAGAAAAGCGATGAAGCTCGTGTTGACTTGATGTGTATCCACGCGCGGCGGGTATGGCGTGTAGCCGGCTTGTCCGTCGGCGGCGCTCGGGTTGACGACAGGCGTTTCACACAGAGGGCAAAGCATTTCGGATTCGGCGAGTTTTACGCCGCAGTTCACGCAGTATGACATGATTCCATCAGCTTCCTTTCGCGTGTGTTGCTTTCAATGGTGACGGGTACGCCGGATTCTACGAGCCTAGTGAAGAACCCTCGTTCGGTGTCTGTTTCCCGTATGGTTCTTGTGAAGTTGATAAAGGCTTTCCCTTTATAGGTGATCACACCGCAGGTAACCTTGTTCTGGAAGAGCGGCCCAAGCTGAAAATCGAAGCGTTCCACATGTCTTTCCATCGCGCGCGGAAGCGTAATGGAACCGAGGTTGGATAACAATGCGGAAGACTGCACATCCCCGGTAGCCCGGTAAACAGCGCGCATAACCAGAATTTTTATGAACAGCGGCGCGTGTTTGAGGAACAGGTTTACTTCCGCCTCGACGTTCGCGCTCAATTTTGCACGGAGCTTTTGGGCGGTCGCCTCAAGCCCCATGTAATATTTTACTGCAATCGCGATCTCCTGCAGGCTGTAATCCCCGTATTTGAATTCGATGCCCGGATTGACGTACGAGGAAAAATTGCGCAGCGTCGTTGAGGGGAAAAACCGGCGGAGGTTGACCGGCACACAAATCTTGACCGGCATATGGAGCTTTGCACGGGAAACCTCTTTTTTTTGAATGTCGCCGATGCTTTGGATGAGCAGCGCCGCAATGTATTGCGTGACCGAAACGTTCATCGCGCGGGCTTTATCCGCAATCATCTTGATATCGGCTATGCCGGTTATGATGTTCATGAACTGCTCGTATTCCTCGGTGCCGCCGATGCGGTACGCATCGGGTTCTGCGCGGGAAAGGGTAACCTTACTCGCAGCCTTATGGAAGCTGTCTTCGGTTTCCTCAGGCTTCGCAGGGACGGAACAATCCAGTATTTCGTCATCCCGCGGGATCATGATGCCGTGGCGAAAGGTGAGATACTCCGCGATGAGCGTTTTTAAAAAACGCATACCGCCTGTTCCGTCGGTCAGCACATGGAAAAACTCCAGCGCGATGCGGTTTTCATGACAGCGCACACGGAAAAGGAACCCGTTGTTTTTTTTGATATCGATGGGCAGGCAGGGGTTCGCGACATCTTCCTCAATGGGAGGGAGGCCCGTCAGTTCTTCCAGATAAAACCAGAACAGGCCACGCTTGACACATACGCCAAAAGTCGGCATACGCCTAAGCGTTGAACGAAGCGCACGACCGAGCAGATCGCGGTCGATGGCTTCATCCAGCGTTGCGCAGAGTCTGAACATTGCCATCCACTTCCGGTTCATGACAACAGGGTATATGGTAGCTGCGTTGTCGAGCCTGTACCATTTTTTCTTTTTTCTCATGATAATATCCGCGTATTATCGAACTGGCTTTTGCGCCTGATCATCTCAAAATCCTCTGTTCTTTAATCCTTGCACAA
>CAZJYV010000060.1:0-10322 GCA_964550295.1 uncultured Clostridium sp.
CAGGCGTGGAGCATGTGATCGTGCTCAACGCTGCGCAGATCGCAGAGGAACTGGGCAACGCAAAAGCGCAAAATATCGTGCTGCTGGGTTCGCTGGTGGTTTATCTCGGACTGGAGCAGACGGACTGGAAGGCGATCATCGAAAAAAGCGTGCCGCCAAAGGCCGTTGAGATCAACAAGATGGCGTTTGACAAAGGGGTTGCGTTCTACAAGAGCTGCGTGCAATAACGCAGGCTCACTTGATTGAAAGGAAGGATTTGCGCATGGCTTACGGTATATTGGCCATCAATCCCGGTTCGACCTCGACAAAGATCGCCTATTATGAAGACGAAACCATGATCTGGACGAAAAACATCGAACATGCTGCGGAGAGCATCGCGAAGTTCGCAGCCGTTTTCGACCAGTATGAGATGAGAAAGGACCTCGTTCTCTGCGCCATGCAGGAGCAGGGGACGCCCTTAACCAAGCTTTCCGCCGTGGTGGGGCGGGGCGGTCTGCTGCCGCCCGTCCACGCGGGGGCGTACCGCGTCAACGACGCGATGATCGACACGCTGCGCTACCGTCCGGTCAACGAACACGCGTCCAACATGGGTGCCGCGATCGCGGATGCAATCGCAGCGCCTCTGGGCATTCCGGCGTTCATCTACGACCCGGTCACCGTGGATGAGATGGAGCCGATCGCAAAGATCACGGGCCTCGCGGAGATGAAGCGCATGGGCATGGGTCACAACCTCAACATGCGCGCCGCAGCTATTAAGTATGCAGGCAGCGCCGGCAAGCCGTATCACAGCCTGAACCTGATCGTGGCGCACCTGGGCGGCGGCATCACGCTGAGCCTGCACAGCAAAGGACGCATCATCGACATGATATCGGATGACGAAGGCCCGTTTTCGCCGGAACGCGCAGGCGGGCTGCCCGGCTTCCAGCTGATTAAAATGGCGACCTCCGGCGCGTACGACTATAAATCCATGATGAAAAAAGTGCAGCGCCAGGGCGGCATGACCGCGCATTTCGGCACATCGGATATCCGCGCCGTGCAAAAGCTGATGGATGACGGGGATGCGAAAGCCGCTCTCGTGCTGGAAGCGATGGCGCACAACGTTGCCAAGAACATCGGCAAACTCGCCGTGGTCGTGCGCGGCGCGGTGGATGCGATCATCCTGACCGGCGGCATCGCGCACAGCGAGCGGATCACCGGGTGGATCGCGGAGCGCGTGCGCTTCCTCGCGCCGGTCATCCTCCTCCCGGGTGAAAACGAGATGGAGTCGCTGGCGATGGGCGCGCTGCGGGTACTGCGCGGCGAGGAGAAAGCCGCAGAGTTTATATCGGAAGGGGAAAACAATGTGTAAAGTCGTAACCACGGTGCCGGCCTCGCGTTTCGAGAGGTTCGGCGTGCCGTTTCCGTCGGATTGGCAAATCGTTTACCTCGATTATCCCGCGTCCGACGATGTTTTGATCGAAGCGTGTAAAAACGCGGATTTTCTGTTCGTCGGCTCCGTGCACGTCGTCAGCGCCAACGTGATCGCGCATTGCCCGTCGCTTCGCATGATCCATGTGGAGGGCGTGGCGTACGACAAGGTGGATGTATCCGCCGCCGCACAGGCCGGCGTCCCGGTGTGCAACAACCGCGCCTCTAACAATTCCGCTGTCGCCGAGCATACGGTCGGCTTGATGATCGCCGCGCTGCGGCGCATCCCGCTCGGAAATGCCGAGCTGCGCTGCCGGGATTATGCTCAGGTGCAGACGCAATTCCGCCAGGAAGGCATCCATGAGATGTCCTCTCAGCATGTGGGTCTCGTTGGCATCGGCGCAATCGGGCAGGAGGTGGCGCGTATGCTCGCGCCGTTCGGCTGCCGCGTGAGCTATTACGATGCGTTCCGTCCCAAGCCGGAGCGCGAGAAGGAACTCAATGTTACCTATTTGTCCCTTGAGGATTTGCTCGGGGAATGCGATATCATCAGCCTGCACGTCCCGGTGCTGCCGGACACAGTTGGCATGATCAATCGGCAGACGCTTTCGCTCATGAAGAAAAATGCGCTGCTCGTCAACACGTCGCGCGGGGAGATCGTCGATCAGGACGCCCTCATTGACGCGCTCAAAACCGGCGCGATCTTTGGCGCCGCGCTCGATACGTTTACGCCGGAACCCGCGCCGCTCGACCATCCGCTGCTCACGCTGCCCAAGGAAGCGGCCGATCGGCTGATTCTCTCGCCACACATCGGCGGAACCACGGTAGAGGCGTTTACGCGCATGCTGCAGTGGGCGATCGCCAGCATGAAGGCTGTGCTTGCGGGAAATATGCCCAACAACATCGTCAACGGCGTCAACCGGCTCAAGCAAGGCTGAACGGGCGAAGGAACGCCCTTTCCGAACCGAATATCAGGTTTATTTCAGCGTTTTTTCCGCGTAGCGCACGGTCTCCATCGCGTTTTTTGCGAAATAATCCGCGCCGATCCGATCGGCATAGTTTTGCGTAAGCACCGCGCCGCCCACCGCGACGAGCGTGTCCGGCTTTTTTTCGCGGAGCATACGGATGGTTTGGGCCATGGCGGGCACGGTGGTGGTCATCAGGGCGCTCAGCCCCACGAGGCGCACGTTTTCGCGCACGGCGGTTTCAGCGATCACCTCCGGCGGCACGTCGCGCCCAAGGTCGATCACGTGGAAGCCGTAATTCTCCATCAGCGCCTTCACGATGTTTTTGCCGATGTCGTGAATATCCCCCTGCACGGTGGCGAGGATGACCTTCGGGCCGATTCCATGCGCCGCGGGCAGGGTTTTTTTTGCTTCCTCAAACGCGGCCTTCGCGGCTTCCGCGCTCATGAGCAACTGGGGCAGGAACACGGTTTTTTCCTCAAAGCCCCTGCCCATGATGTCGAGCGCGGGGACGATCTGCTCGTTGACGAGCGTCAGCGCGTCCGTGCTTTCAAGCGCGCTTTTCGCGTACCGCGCAGCCTCCGCGCTCAAACCTTGCATGATCGCGCCCTTGAGACCCTCCGGCGCGTCCGGCTGGTTTCGCGCCGCGGCAGGTGTTTGCGCGCCGGTCGCTGCGTCAGCCGCGATATCCTTCGCGTAGGCGATATAGCTTTGGCAGTTGTCATCAAGCCCCGCGAGCGCGAGGTAGCTGTGATACGCCTTTTGCATTTCGACTGAAAATGGATTCATGATGGCGGCGCTCAGCCCGCCCGCGAGCGCCATGATGAAAAAAGCGGATGTGATAAAATCCCGGTTCGGCAAGCCGAAGGAGATGTTCGATACGCCCAGCGAGCAGCATGCGCTAAGGCGCGTCCTGATGAGGCGCACCGTTTCGAGCGTGACGCGCGCGGCGTTCCGATCGGAGGAAACCGTCATCGCGAGCGGGTCGAAGATGAGGTCATGCGCGCCGATCCCGTATTCCGCGGCGCGTTCCACAATCCGCTCGGCGATGGCAAACCGCCCTTCGGCGGTGTCCGGAATGCCGGATTCGTCAAGCGTGAGGCACACGACAAAACCGCCGTATTTTTTCACCAGCGGAAAAATTGCCTCCATACTCTTGATGCTGCCATTGACGGAGTTGATCATGGGTTTGCCGTTGTAAACGCGCATGGCGCGCGCCATGGCGAGGGGGTCGGAGGTGTCGATCTGCAGCGGCAGCCCGCACACACCCTGCAGCTCGCGCACGCAAGCCTCCAGCATCTCAGGCTCGTCGATCTCGGGCAGACCGACGTTCACATCCAACACATGCGCGCCGGCATCCTGCTGGGACAAACCTTCTTTGAGGATGTAGCCGATATCCCGCTCGCGCAGCGCTTCCTTGAAGCGTTTTTTTCCTGTGGGATTGATCCGTTCGCCGATGAGCACGGGCGCGCCGCCGAATGAAACGGCACGGTCGTAAGAGCTGACGACGGAGCGTTTTTTATCCGCAAGCGGAACGGGGGTCATCTCGCGCGTTTCGTCCACCAAAGCCGCGATGGTATCCGGGTTTGTGCCGCAGCAGCCGCCGATGATGCGCGCGCCGCCCATGACGATTTTTTTCATGAGAGCTGCGAATTCCGCCGCGCCCACATCGAAAACGGCCTTGCCGTTCTCCACGCGCGGCATTCCGGCATTGGGCTTAACCAAGATAGGAACGGACGCGCACGCGGCGAATCGGGGCAGAAGGTTGAGCATCCGCTCGGGGCCGATGCCGCAGTTTAGGCCGACGGCGTCCGCGCCGAGACCCTCGAGCATGGCGATCATCGCCTCAGGACCGGTGCCGCTGAGCATCCTGCCGCCCTCGTCGTACGTGCAGCTTACGAAAACCGGCAGGCCGCAGTTTTCTTTGGCGGCGAGCAGCGCGGCTTTGGTTTCGTAGCAATCGTGCATGGTTTCGATGTATACCAAATCAACGCCCGCCTCCGCCCCGGCGCGCACAACCTCGGCAAAGAGAGCCACCGCTTTTTCAAAGGCGATGTCCCCCATCGGCGCAAGCATTTTACCCAGCGGACCGATGTCCAGCGCGATGAAGCGGCAAGATTGACCGCGCTGCGCTTCGTCCCGCGCTTTTTTGGCGCACTCCACTGCGGCAAAGACGATTTCCTGCACGGCGGGACGCCCGTCTTTACCGTTGAACTTGAGCGCGTTTGCACCCAACGTGTTGGTGGCAACCGCGTGGGCACCAGCCTCGTAATAGGCTCTGTGCAGGGCAACGATCTCCTCGGGATGGGCGAGGTTCCAGCTTTCCGGCAGCTCGCCGGGTTTTATTCCCTGTTCCTGCAGGTACGTGCCGAGCGCGCCGTCCAGATAGAAGACACCGCTCCGAATGCATTCCATGACTGTCATATAGATAACAAACTCCTTAAAGCCGGAAGGTGCACTCCTGCTTGCCGCAGGCGGCGCAATCCGGCGTTGTAAACGTGCAGCCGTTTTTCGCAAGGCCGATGATTGCGGAAACGGATTTTTGCGGAAGCATCAGCAACGCGTCTGTCAGCGCGACGCCAATCAGGCGTTCCGCTTCCAGCATGTCAAGCAGCGGCCTTTGCGCATCAATGGACAAATCGCCGTAGCCGGGGCTGAAACGGGGTCGCGGCGAGAGGGCGGGGAACTCCTGCGCGAAGCGCAGGCACAGCAAATCGCAAAAGCACTCGATGGCGGCTGTGCCCACGGCGTCCAGCGCGAGGGACAGCGGCTGCGCCGTTACGGCTGCCCGCTTCCTCTGGCGTTCGGTTTCCATGCCTGCGGTTGCGACGAACAGCACCGCGCGCTCACAGCCCGCGAGATTTCGGGCAAGGTCTGCGCTTTTCAACCGCAGCGCACCGAGCGTGATCTCATCCCCTTCGATTACAACGGCAACTTGCAGCGCGCACGCCGCATATCGCGCCGCCGCGCAAAAAAGTCCGAGCGCTTCTTGCGCAAGGGCTGCCACGCGCGCATCCGGCTGCGCACGCCCAAGACCCATATAGCGCAGCACTTCCGGCATGGGGATATCCACCCCGGCGGTCGGCGCGGCGATGACGCGTATGTTCGGGTTGCGGCTCATCGGATGATCTCGGAAAGGTTATCTTGAATTTTCCGCGCGACGAAGGCGTTATTCATGGAATACACGTGGACGGCCGGCACGCCGTTGGCGTAAAGATCCACGATCTGCTCTGTGGCGTAGGCGATGCCCGCCTGACGCATGGTTGCAGGATTGCTGCCGAAACGATCCAGAATATACCGAAAACGCTGGGGCAGGGCCGTACCCGACAGGGCGACGATCCGCTTGATCTGGGACGCACTGGTCACGGGCATGATGCCGGGGATCACCGGCACATTAATGCCCGCATCCCGTGCCTTAAACAAAAAATTGTAGTAGATGTTGTTGTCAAAAAACATCTGCGTCGTGAGGAACGAGCAGCCTGCGTCCACCTTTGCCTTCAGGTGCAGGATATCCTCTTTCTGGGAGGGGGATTCCGTATGCCCCTCGGGATAACATGCGCCGCCGACGCAGAAGCCGCCGCTATCCGCTATTTCCGCGATGAGCTCGCTTGCGTAGCGGTACTGCCAGGATTCCTGCGCTGTGCTGCCGGGGGCGAGGTCGCCCCTGAGCGCGAGCACATTGCTGACCCCGGCGCGGCTCATAGCAGCAAGCTGCGCGCGCACACCTTCTCGCGTGGCATTGATGCAGCTCAGGTGCGCGAGAACGGGCAGACCGAACTGATCCTGTATGCCGGCGGCGAGCACCACCGTGTAATCGCTCGTGCCGCCTCCCGCGCCGTAGGTGACGCTGATATAGCTGGGGGAAAGCGCTGCGACCTCCTCTGCGGCCGTACGCACGCTTTCATAATTTGCGTTGTTTTTCGGCGGAAAAACCTCAAACGAAAGGCAAGGCTTTCCGGCACCGATGATTTCAGTAAGTTTCATCCGGCATCTCCTTGGCGGCATGCCCCGCTCGGGGGAGCCGCTCGTGAATCTGCATGAATATTCATGCTTTTTCGATTCATAATTACTTAATATACCACACTCCATGTATGAATGGAAGCGCTTTAGCGCTGATTTCAGGAGAAGGAACAGCATATTCTGTGACTGCGGCAACAACAAAAAAGCAGGCCGGTTTAGGGCCTGCAAGGCGCGTTCTGCCTCAGGTTTGCAGGATCAGCCGCAACGCGCAAAGAAGCCCGGCGTTCAGCGAGGCAAGCTCTACCCATTCGCCGCGCGTATGCGCGCCGCCGCCGCGATACAAACCGAACACTGCGGAGGGGATACCTAAGGAAAGCGGGATGTTTGCGTCGGTCGAACCCGAACGCAACTCGGGCGTATGGCCAAGCGTCTTTTCAATTACCTTAACGCATTTGCCAAGATGTGCGTTCTGCGCGGCATCATCCACCTTGCCCGTGCACGGGCGGACGCCCAGAAGCTCAAGCTCAAAATCCGTTCCTATGGCGCGATAAGCATCAACCGCAGCGTGAAACGCCCGATGCATGATCTCCAGACATTCTCTGTCATCCGAACGGTATTCGAAGAGCATGGAGGCTTCCTGTGCGATGGTGTTGACGGAGGTGCCGCCCTCGATCCTGCCGACGTTATAGGTTGATCTGCCTCCGTTTTGATCCGGCGCTTTCATCGTATACAATGTGGCGATGAGTGAGGATAGCGCGTGGATTGCGTTTCGGTTGCCGAAATCCCCGTAGGAATGCCCGCCCTGCGTGCGCGCGACGACGGACCATCTTTCCGAACCGACGGCTTTGTGGACGATTGAGCCCATCTCACCGTCAAAGGAAATGAAGCTGCGGATTCTGCCCGCAAAATCCTCCATGATGTTTTTCACGCCCTTGAGGTTGCCAAGTCCTTCCTCACACACATTAAAAACGATCAGCGACGGTCTTTCCGGCGTATGCCCGGTTTCAAACATGAACTTCGCGCACATCATGAGGGCGACCACATTCGCCGTATCGTCGCCGACGCCGGGCGCGTAAAGATTTCCACCTTCTTCACGGACAAGCAGCGGAGTCATATCGGGGAACACAACATCCGTGTGCGCCATATACAAATCGATATCGGCGCTGCCTTGGCAGCCGATTGGCAGAACAACGTTGTTCACTTCGTCCGTATAAGCGCTGCATGCGCCATTTTCCGCCAGCCATTGCCGGATAAACGCCGCGCGTTTCTCCTCATGGTGCGATGGGGCCGGAATAGCGCAAAGGGTTCTGAGCAGTTTCGCCTGTTCGCTTTCGTGCAGCGCGCACCATTCCGAAAGCGTATTGTCGTTGATCATGGTTCAATCTCCTATCATTCTTCAATTCTATAGCCGCTTCCGTCCGGCTGCACACAACCGCCGTCCGTCTTAACGTCTGCGCAGGCGAGCGTGAAGTGGAAGCATATCTTCTGACCCTCGATGTACACCCCGTACTCACTCGTATGCTTAACAAGGATGTTTTTAACGATCTCAAGGCCAAGCCCGTCGCTCGGCAGGCGAGTTTCGGAAGGCGTGCCCGTTTTATAATACCTGTCCCATATCCGGTCGATGTCCTTTTCGGAGACAAAGCCATAGTTTTCGACATTTACGCGCACAGCTCCTTCCCGTGCGGGGAAGGTTCTGATGTTGATGCGCTTTTCGGTCGCACTGTACTTGACGGCATTGCTCAAAAGGTTTGTCAGCACGCGCTCGATCTTTGTTTCGTCCGCATAAACGAGGGACGGCGTCAAATCGAGGATCAGTTGGAAGCCGCCTTCCTGCAGCGTTACGGCAAACCGCTCCACGACGCTTTCGATGAGCGTATCCAGATCAAACTCGCTGAATTTGATTGGTTCCACGCCGGACTCAAGCCTTGTCAGTTCGATCGTTTCGGACACCATATCCGAAAGGCGCTCGATCTCCTCATCGATGATGCGGAAGTAATACGCCTCATTTTCCACGCACTTCCCATTTTCAATGACCTGGATGAATCCGGATATCACGCCAAGGGGTGTCTTGAATTCGTGGGAGAGATCCGCGAGGAGCCTTCTCATCCGCTCCTCGTTGGCTTCCTTTGCCCGTACCTCCTTTTCAAGCTGCGCGTTCGTCAGCCGCAGTTCACCCATCGCGCTTTCCAGGCTGACGGAGAGCTTATTCAAGCTCTGCGCAAGGCTGCCGAGCTTCCCGTGGTATTTTTCTTCCGCGACCGCTTCAAAGTCCATGTTCGCCATTTTCGACGCCACGTCGTTGAGCTTTATGAGCGGTCTTGAAAGCCAACTTGAAATGTAATAGGCAATGCAGACCATGATCACGCCGAACGCGCCGTATACGAACAGGTAAAACACGCTCATATACCGAATATCCAGCTTCATAACGACCATCGGTGAGATTGAGATGAAATACACCTTCTGCCCGTCGAAGTCCCGCTGCTGATAGAACAGACGATAAACGTCCTTATGCTCGTTGGTGATGTTTTCCGTCATCAGCCTTGCAAGCGCGGCATCGGGATCCTCGTGCTCGATGAGGAGTCTGGACAGTTTTTCATATAGAAGCACCGGCAGATAATCGTCCGCCTCCTGCAAATCAGATAGGTTATACTTGATTTTATCCACATAGGCAAGCACATCCACACTTTGGATATCAAGCCCGCTTTTTTTATAGAGGCGCACGGCGCGGCGGTTTGTGAGCGATTCGCCGGAAACAGAGATGATCAGCGGTTCATAATAATCGCTCTGCCCGAGCCGTACCGCGTTGATCCGGATTCTTCGGCCTGCGACGAGCATACTGAAGGGATTACCCGAAAGCTCGTCCATATAACCGACCGGCATATTAATCACCGTTCCGTCATCCGTCGTCGCGGTCAACACGCTGATGCTGCTGAACAGTGTGGAATCGAGGATGTTGAGATCCTCTGTTATCATAACGACAGGCTTGTTTTCATCCAGTTGGTAGCGCCGGATGAACGCGCCGTTCTCTCCGTTCTCATAGGCGATCAGGTAATCATCGACGAAGTTTTTAAGTTCGTTTTCCGCAGCTTTGACTTGACCCGTCGCATAGATGGCATTCAAAAAATAGCCGGCGAAAAGCAGTTGAAAAATAAACATCAGAACAAACGCCAGCAGGATGGGTGCGAATATGAATCTAACGAGGGTCTTCTTCATTTAAAGCTCCTCGAATTTATAGCCAACCGAAATGATGGTTTTGATGGAACCCGCGTACGGGCCGAGCTTTTTCCTGAGCTTTTTGACGTGGGCATCCACCACCCTTGAGATGCCTTCAAAGCTGTAATTCCAAATGTTGTCGAGCAGGTAACCCCGCGTGAGTACGCGGCCGCGGTTGTTGTAAAGCAGAACGAGCAACTCATATTCCTTAGGTGCGAGCGACACCTCTTTTTGATCAACAAAAACCTGATGGCTCGTTTCGTTGATATACAGGCCGCGGGCGGGCAATTCCCGATTGTTGACCCGTGCAAGCATCCGCTTGACGGAGGCCACGAGAATACTGGCTTTAACGGGCTTGGTCATATAACCATCCCCGCCTGAGCCGTACGCCACAAGGTAATTGTCATCATCCGTAAGCGCGGTGAGAAAGATGATGGGTACATCGGAGGTTTCGCGAATCTTGCGGCATACCTCCATCCCCGAAATGTCCGGGAGCATGACGTCGAGCACGACAAGGTCGATGGGTTCGCGGCTGATCACAGCAAGCGCGGATGCTCCATTTGCCGCTTCCAGCACACGGAAGCCCTCTCCCATCAAAAAAATACCGATAAACTCCCTGATTTTTGCCTCGTCATCCACGACCAGTATTGTTGCCATATATGCTCACCTCGGTAATTATCATATCACAACCGCCCGATTATGCAATCCAACCGGCGGGGTACACTGATAATCCGAGTTGTACGGGCTGATTTCAAGCCCCCACTCGATGGAACG
>CAZJYV010000061.1:0-407 GCA_964550295.1 uncultured Clostridium sp.
CCGGATTATTTCAACACACCGGGGAAAAGGCTCTGTATTCTATTCGTTCATCAAACGGCTCGAGCGGGGCGAGCTTCAGTGGAAGCATTATAAAACTACGTTCGTAGATGCCGTGCGCCAAGGCTTGGCTGGTGTTTTCGAAGCGCACCGGCTGCCCGCCGAGCATGATCTGGCCTTCTTCATGGCGATAGATGCCGAACAGGCACTTCATCAGGGTGGATTTTCCCGCGCCGTTCTCGCCCATGAGCGAGTGAACCGTGCCGGAACGGATGCACAGATGCACGTCGTCCAGCGCCCTGACGCCCGGAAAATCCTTTGTGATATGCTGCATTTCGAGGATGTACTGTTGTTCCATGGTTTCTCCCATCTGCAAAGCCGCCGCCCGATGCGCGCAATGTTCCGTATGC
>CAZJYV010000061.1:417-3090 GCA_964550295.1 uncultured Clostridium sp.
GGGCGAAAGGCGCCCGCCTGTGAGGATGATTCGATCTGCTTAAAAGAGGGGGACTGCCGCGGGCAAACCCGTAACAGTCCCGCTCCGTTCACTTTATCAGAGTTTTCCTGATCGCGTCAAGCATTTGCGAGTCGGACCCGCCCCTGCTTATGCGCCTGTGAAGATGGCGTACGGGATACGGATCTTGGCAACGCCTTCGTCCACATTGAAGCTCTCCGTATCGGCCATGAGCGTCTTGCCTCCGGCGATGTTGTTGAGCAGGTAGAAGATGCCGTCGGCCATGCCCTGCGCATCCTGTTTGATGGTGCCGGTCATCTTGCCGTTGGCGATGGCGTCCTGCGCGACGGCAGTCGCGTCAACGCCGAACACGGGGATATAGCCCGCGCCCGCAACGCCGGTGTTGTAGCCCTTTTCGTTCATCGACTCGATCGCGCCCAGCGCCTGGTCATCGTTGTTGGCGATGACGATCTCGATGTCGCCGTTGGTCAGAGAATAGGTGGTGAGGGCGGTGTCCATCAGGTTTTTGGCTGTTGCGGCCGACCAGTTGCCGTAGAGGTAATAGGGGCTGATGCCGTCTTCCGGCTGCGTGCTGTCGGTCTGGTTGGCAGCCGAGGGCACGAGCACCGCGGAACCGAACAGCGTGTTGGCATTCTGCACCGAGTAAAGCGTGCGTCCGAACGCTTCCGCGTTGCCCAGCTCGCCGCGGAACATCACATAGGAGATCGTTCCGTCGCCGTTGAGGTCATACTTGGTCATGTTCTCACCTGCGGTGAGGAAGTCATAGATCATCTGGCCCTGCATATAGCCGGCCTCGTCCGCGTCCGTACCCACGAAGCAGCTCTTTTCGTAGCTGTTCACGACGGTGTCCGAAACCTCGCGGTTGAAGAAGATGACCGGAACATCCTTTGCCTTGGCGGCTTCCACGATGTTCTGGGCCGCCTCGTCGGAGCCTGTGGTCACGATGTTGACGATGAGCAGGTTGCTGCCCTGGGTGAGCGCGGTTTCAACCTGCGTGAACTGTTTGGCCTGGTCGCTTGCGCCGTCGTAGAAGGTATACGTTACGGCGTTATCCTGCAGCAGCGTCTCGAAAGCCGTGCGCACGGAACCGATGTAGGTGTCGGAATAGTCATAGAAGAACACGCTGACGTTCAGCTCGGCTGCGGGTACTTCCGCAACGGGTTCGCCGCTGCCCGTGAAGATGGCGTACGGGATACGGATCTTGGCAACGCCTTCATCCACGTTGAAGTTTGCGGTGTCGGCCATGAGGTCCTTGCCTGCGCCCACGTTCTTGGCGAGGTAGATGATGCCGTCGGCCATGCCCTGCGCATCCTGTTTGATGGTGCCGGTCATCTTGCCGTTGGCGATGGCGTCCTGCGCGACGGCAGTCGCGTCAACGCCGAACACGGGGATATAGCCCGCGCCCGCAACGCCGGTGTTGTAGCCCTTTTCGTTCATCGACTCGATCGCGCCCAGCGCCTGGTCATCGTTGTTGGCGATGACGATCTCGATGTCGCCGTTGGTCAGAGAATAGGTGGTGAGGGCGGTGTCCATCAGGTTTTTGGCTGTTGCGGCCGACCAGTTGCCGTAGAGGTAATAGGGGCTGATGCCGTCTTCCGGCTGCGTGCTGTCGGTCTGGTTGGCAGCCGAGGGCACGAGCACCGCGGAACCGAACAGCGTGTTGGCATTCTGCACCGAGTAAAGCGTGCGTCCGAACGCTTCCGCGTTGCCCAGCTCGCCGCGGAACATCACATAGGAGATCGTTCCGTCGCCGTTGAGGTCATACTTGGTCATGTTCTCACCTGCGGTGAGGAAGTCATAGATCATCTGGCCCTGCATATAGCCGGCCTCGTCCGCGTCCGTACCCACGAAGCAGCTCTTTTCGTAGCTGTTCACGACGGTGTCCGAAACCTCGCGGTTGAAGAAGATGACCGGAACATCCTTTGCCTTGGCGGCTTCCACGATGTTCTGGGCCGCCTCGTCGGAGCCTGTGGTCACGATGTTGACGATGAGCAGGTTGCTGCCCTGGGTGAGCGCGGTTTCAACCTGCGTGATCTGTTTGGCCTGGTCGCTCGCCGCGTCGTAGAAGGTATAGGCGATGTTTTCCGCCACAAGACCTTCCTCCATCGCCGCGCGCACGGAGCCGATGTAAGTATCCGAATAATCATAGAAAAATACGCTGACGTTCAGATCGCCAGCCGTTCCCGTCTTGGTTCCGGTGCACGCAAAAGCCGTAACGGCCATTGCAAGAACCATCAGGATTGCCAATGCCTTTTTCATGATGTTTCCTCCTATTTTCGATGTGCGGGTATGACCCTGTATATAACTCTAATACGGCAGAGGAAACAAGACTATGCGAAATCGTCCGCAAAAGCATGAAAATCATACGGATTGTTCGTTCGGTTTTGACAAAAATAACGTGTTTTTCGCGCTTATTCGTAAATTTCGATATACATGGGGATGCGAACCGAGCGATCCTCGCCGACGGTCAGCGTTTGGGCGGGGTCCGCGCCTGTGGCAAAGGCGTACGCCGCGTCGAAGATGGCCTTGGCGTGCGCGGGCAGATCCATCACCACGGTGCCGAGCATCTTGCCCTCCTTTACGGCTGCAAGCCCCTTATCCGTGCCGTCGATGCCCACGATGTTGGAAAAATCAAGCCCCATGCGCTCCACGGCA
>CAZJYV010000061.1:3100-9932 GCA_964550295.1 uncultured Clostridium sp.
ATATCGTCGTTGTTGCAGATGATCATCTCGATCTGATCCCCGTAGGTGCGCAGGAACGTTTCCGCCAGGGCGGCGGCCTGATCGCGGTTCCAATTCGCGATGCCGCCATCCAGCTTTTCAACGGCGAAGCCCGCCGCCTTGAGCGTTTCCACGGAAACCTCCGTGCGGATGATGGCGTCCTGATGCCGCCGCTCGCCCTCGAGCATGATGTACTGGATGATGCCGTCCCCATCCAGATCGATGCTCGCCGGATCCGCATCGTAACGGTCGATGACGATCTGCGCCTCAAGCGTGGCCGACTCGCGCGCGTCGCTGCCGACGTAAAGGATTTTATCCCACTTCTGCATGTCCTCCTGAACCGGCTCCCGGTTGAAGAACACGACGGGCACATCCGCTTCCCGCGCGCGGTCGATGATGGTGCCGGCGTCCGTGCGGTCCACGAGGTTCACGCACAGCACGTCGTAATCCAGCGAGAGAAAACGCTCGATCTGCTGGTTCTGGGTGGCCTGACTTTCATCCGCGTCCGCGATGGAAATATTGACGCGCACGCCCGTTTGCTCCTCAAAATCCGCCGCGATGCCCTTGAAGCTTTCGATCATGGCAGAAATAAAGGTGTCATCCCCCTTATAGACGCACAAGCCGATTTTAACCGTATCCCTGCCGCCGGAATCGCGGCAGCCGCACAGCGCGAACGCCGCCGCGAGGGCCGGCACAAGCAGCGCCGCAATGAGGCGAAAGGTCTGTTTTTTCATATTATGATCTCCCTTTGTTATCCGATCGGGAACAGGATCGTGGAAACCGGCGGATCGTACATGTTATCCGCGCGGGCGACGACGGGTGAAAGGAGCGTATCCGCCGGACGATCCCCGTCAACGCGGGCAACGGCCACGGTCATCGCAAGGTAGCCCGCGTCAAACTCGCTCACCAGCACGAGCGCGCGGATGCGTCCGTTTTCGAGCGCGCCGCGGAGCGCCTCCCCGTAACCCATGCCGTAGAGGAGCGCACCCTCGCCGGGCAGCTCGCTGAGAACCTGCGCCGTAAAGGGATTGAGCGCGATATAGACGCACCCCGGAACCAGCCGGTCGACCTCGCCCGCGAGCGGCAGGTCGAATGTGAAGCCGGCGGCCTCGAGCGCGGCTGCCAGCGCGTCATAACGTGCCGCGTCCCCCTCGCCCGCGTAAACGACGCGCACGCTGCGAAGGGGCTGCTGCTCCAACTCCTGCACGAGCGTTTCGGCAAGCGCGGCGACATCGAGCGTGACCGCGCTGACGTTCTTGTTGGCGGGCGCTTCATCCCCCACGAGCACAATCGGCACGCCCGCGTTATTTTTCGCGAGCCATGCGTCGAGCGCACCCGCGTCGGCGCGGTAGAGGATCACCGCGTTCGCCCCGTTTTTCAGCTCCCGCTCAAGCGCGGCCGTCTGCGCGGAAACGTCCTCCCGGGCGAGGGTCACGATATGAACGTCCGCATTGTTCTCCAACGCGGCGCCGTTGAGGCCCTGCTCAAAATTATCATCGCCCCCGCAGAGGATGACCGAAATGCCGTACACTTCGGCATCCTGACCGGATACGAGCGTTTGACGCACATAGAGCGCGGCGACAAGCACGAGCAGCGCAAGGATCCCGAAGAAAATTTTTCGTTCCGTTCCGCCCATGCTATCTCGCCTCCTCTTTGGAATAAGGCTCCGCAGGCAGGTGCAGCGTGATGGTGGTGCCCACGTCCAGCTCGCTTTGGATCACGACGCCGTACTGATCGCCCGCGTAAAGCTTGATGCGCTCGTTCACGTTCTTGAGGCCCACGCCCGAACCCTTGGAGATGGGAAAATGCTCCACGAGCAGCCTGTCGACAAGCGCCTGCGGCATGCCGATGCCGTTATCCGCCACGGAGATGAACAGGTCTTTGCCCTCGACGCGCACGCGCACGCGGATTTCGCCCTCCCCATCCATAAAGTCCATGCTGTGGTAGATGGCGTTTTCCACGATGGGCTGCACCACGAGCTTGATCACGGCAAGGTCGAGCGCCTCCTCCGGCGCATCGATCGTATAGGTGAACTTATCCTTATAGCGCATTTGCTGGATGGTGAGATAATTTCTCGTATGCTCCAGCTCATCCCGCACGGGGATGAAGTTGCGCCCCTTGCTCAGGCTGATGCGAAACAGCCGCGCAAGCGCCGTCACGATGCGCACGGCTTCCTCCGGCTTGTTCTTTTCGATCATCCACACGATGATATCCAGCGTGTTGTAGAGAAAATGCGGGTTGATCTGCGCCTGCAGCGCGTCCAGCTCGTGGCGCTGCTTCTCCTCATGCTCCCGCACGATGTCGGCGGTGAGCTTGCGCATCTGGTCAACCATGCGCTGCACGGAAAACCCAAGGTGCTGCACCTCGTAGGAGCCGCCGATGTAGATGGCCTCATCCCTGCCGCGTTCAAGCCCCTGCACGGAATTTTCCAGCTGCTGGATCGGGCGCGTCAGCCGGTTGGAGAGGAGCGCGTTGATGAGCACCAGCCCCTCAAAGTAAACCAGAAAGATCATCAGCAGGAAAAGCAGATCCTGCGCGGAGTCGAGCGTCAGCCCCACCTGCGGGATCACGCCAACGACCTTCCAGCCCGTGTAGCCCGCGGAACGCACGATCAGCGTGCAGCGGCGCGAGCCGGTGTCTATCGTGTGGCTGCCGTCCGAAAGGGTGGCCGCATAGGCGCTGTCCTCCCGAAACAGACCGGTCGCGATGAGCTGCTGCTTGGGATGGTACAAAATGGTGCCGTCCGAGCTCATCAGGTAGATATAGCCGCCGTTGATCAGCGCGGCGTTGGAAAAAAGCTCCGAAATGCCCCCGTACTTGAGCGTGATGAGCAGCACGCCCTGCTCGGTGCGCATGCCGTAGGTCAATTCCACCGCGCAGGAGAGGGAAACGACGTAGCTGTAGCTGCCCTCGGTGGAAACGAACATGTTCTGCACGCGCGGGGTCGAAAAGTGCAGATTCTCCGTCTGCTCGAGCGCGCGGGAGAACCACGTCAGCCGCGTGACGTCCACGCCCTCCTTCAGGGCGGCGGGCGGCGCGGTCGCAAGCACGTTGCCTGCCGCGTCAAAAAGCACGATATTTTCAACGAGGGTCGTGTTGTTGTCGTAAAGAAGCTGCAGCTTATCGTCGATGGAGTTGGCGCCGAGGTCGGTGTTTTTGATGACGCCGTAGCTGATCGAGTCCGACAGGCGAATCATGCTGCGCAGATAGGAGTTGAGGGATTGGTTCACCTGCTCCACAAGCTGGCGGTTCTCGCTGCGCACGTTGGATTGCAGCTGGCTTGAAAAGCGCGCGTAAAAGGTAAGCCCGCTCATGACGATGGCGATCAGCGCCGAAACGGTGAAGCTGATGAACACCGAATAGCGGATGCTGCCGTTGCCAAAGCGCTGCCAGAAGCGCCCGATTGCGCCGCCTGCCGCCTTCATTGCCCCTCGCTTTCCGTCTCCTGCCTGCGATAACGCGCGGGCGTTACGCCAAAGCACCTTTTGAACACGTGGGAAAAGTAATTCGGTTCCTCATACCCCACGGCGTATGCGACGGCGATGGTTTTCATATCCGGGTCGTGCAGCAGGGCGACCGCGTGCTCCATGCGCACATCCGTCAGGTACTGCACGAAGCTGCGGCCTGTTTGCCGCTTGAACACCTCAAAAAAATAGGAGCGGCTCACATGCAGGTGCGCGCACACCGCCTCCGCGGACAGGGTGGATTCCCCGTACCGCTCCTCGATGTAGCGCACAGCCTTTTCCGCGAGCAGCCTTGGCATGCTCTCGCGGCGGCGCGCCACGGATCCGCACAGAAAGGTGCAAACATCCGTCAGCCACGCGCGGAGCTGCGCTTCATCCCCGGGCAGGGCAAGGCGGGCGGCGATGCGCTCCGTCAGTTCCGTTTCGGCGGAAAGGCCGTATTGCAGCACGATGCGGTTGAGGGAATTGCACACCGAAATCAGATAGGCCTGCCTTTGCCAGGCGTCATCCCCCAAAGCATCCATGCGGCGCACAAGCCCGTCCACGACGGATTCCACCTGTCCGGGCGCGCTCGCGCGCACCGCGCAAAGCAGCAGCCGCTCGTTTTGGTCATCCATCATGTAGGGCTGTTCCCCTTCGGTTTCCGCATCGCCGATATAGATCGCGCGCCCAAGACCCGGCTCGCCCCGATACTCGAGGGCGGCGCGCGCCTGCGCATACGCGGCTGGCGTTTCGCTCAACGCGGCATACAGCTTGCTTACGCCGCAGGTCACGCGGATATCCAGAATGCGCTTGCAGCGCACGGCGATGTCGTTGCCAAGCAGCACAGCGCGGCTGACGGGATCCGCCCCCTCCCACGCGGTGATGGCGACGATCTGCGACAAACCCGGGCAAAGCGCGAAGCCGCAGCGACCGCCGAGCGTTTCCCCGATGATCTGCTGGATGGAAATGGGGATCAGCTCCCCCTCGATGATCTGCTCCCGCGGGCCGCGCAGCGAAAGATCGAACACGATCACCAGCTTGCCCGGCGCCGCGCCGATATCGAGGTTGTAGGAGGAAACGGCCTCCTCAATTTCCCCCGCGGTCATCCTGCGCCAGAGAAGCTCGCCGAGGAACCGCTCCCGCATGGCGGGCAGCGCCTTTTCATACTGCGCGCGCAGCATCGCGATATCGAACTTTTCGTGGTAGTCGCGGTCGAGCTGCTCCTTCATGCGGACGAGCACGCCCGTGAGTTCCTCCGCGTTGACGGGTTTGAGCACATATTCGGTGACGCCCAGCTTGATCGCCTGCCGCGCGTATTCCGCATCGTCAAACCCGGTGAGGATGACGATTTTCGCGCTCGGATGCAGCATGCGGAACTCGGCGATCATGGAAAGACCGTCCATGAACGGCATTTTAATATCGGTTATCAGCAGGTCGACCTCGTTGCACTCCGCCTTTTCAATCGCATCGAGGCCGTTTTCAGCCTGCGCGACGACGTCGAAGCCGAGCCGCCCCCAATCGAGCCGCTCGGCGATGCCCTCGCGCACCTCCGCCTCGTCATCCACGATCATGGCTTTGTAATTTTTCATCGAACACCTCGGCGATCCCCGCTTGGTATCAGAAATGCCCCAAACGCAGGTTCATTATAATATAAACGCCGTTTGCCGCGCAAGCGGATGCCCGTCAGACCTGCCCCCGCTGCGCGATGAGCTGCCGGATCGCCGCAAGCTCAACCCGATGGCCTTCGTCATCCAAAGGCGTTTCGGTATAGAAGGGCAGGCCGCAAAGGGCGGGATGGGACAGGATGTTCAGAATGGCCTCCATGCCGATCTCACCCCCGCCCAAGGGCATGTGTCTGTCCTTTTTCGAGCCGGGCGCGCCCATGCCGTCGTTGAGGTGAACGGATTTGAGCCGCGGCAGACCGATGGCGCGGTCAAACTGAGCAAGCACGCCCTCAAGATCGTTCTTGATGTCATACCCCGCCGCAAAAACGTGGCAGGTATCCAGGCACACGCCGAGCCGCTCCTCATGCCCTGCCCGAGCGAGGATCTCCCCAAGCTGCTCAAACCGGAAGCCGATCTCCGTGCCGCCGCCGTGCATGGTTTCAATCAAAATCATCGTGCCCGCTTCCGCCTCCGCCGCCGCGGCAAGGCCTGCCGCAATGCGCGCGATGCCCGCCTCCATGCCGCTGCCCACATGGCTGCCCGGATGCAGAACGAGGGTGTTGATGCCGAGCCTGTCCATGCGGACGACATCCTCCGCAAGCACTCTTTTGGAAAATTCATACGCCTCCCCGCGCGGGCTTGCAAGGTTGAGCGTATAGGGCGCGTGCGCCTGCAGCGGCCCGAAGGCATATTGTTTGCACAAAAGCCGAAACGTTTCCTCATCCTTTTCATCCGGCTTGCGGAAGCGCGAACCGCGCGGGTTGCGCGAAAAGATCTGGAATGCGCTCGCGCCGATATCCCGCGCTGTTTGGGCGGCTTTTGCATACCCCTGCGAGATGGACAGGTGCGGCCCGATTGAGAGCATACGGCATCCTCCCTTTGTGCGGCGCGTGAAGCCGCGTCTTTTTCATCATCATAGCATCGATCCGCCGCGCGGGCAATCCAGTGCGGGCAGCCTGTATTTTTAGCCCAAAATCTGCTATACTTAGGAATAGACGGAAGCGCCTTTCGCTCCGCCGACATGAGGAAAGGGGTTCTATGCCGAATGAAAATACTTGCTGTCGTGGGTTCTCTGCGGGGCGGCTCCTATAACCGCCAGCTTGCGCTGCTCGCCAAGGCTGCCGTGGGTGCGCGCGCAACGTTTGAATTGCTTGAATACGCGGATGTTCCGCTGATGAACGAGGATATCGAGTTTCCTCCGCCGGAGTCGGTGGCGCGTGTGCGCGAGGCCGTGAAAAGCGCGGACGGCGTGTGGTTTTTTACGCCGGAATACAACCATTCCATCCCAAGCCCGCTCAAGAACCTGATCGACTGGCTTTCCCGCCCGATCAGCGATACGCAAAAGCAGGTGCTCGGCGGCAAGCCCGCCGCCATAAGCGGAATCTCGCCTGGCATGGGCGGCACGGTTTGCGCGCAGGATCAGCTTGTGACGCTGCTGAGCTTCATCAACGTGCGGATCATGAACATGCCGCGCCTGGTCATCCCCAACGCGGGCAATCAGCTTGACGAAAGCGGCAATCTCGCACTGACAACGAGCGCGAAGTACCTGCAACGGCAGGCGGACGCGTTTGTGCGCTTTATCGAGGGGTGAGGCGCAAGCGAGAAGAAAACGGAGCGCCCCCCCCTTCCGGGGGGGGCGCTCCTTACGTTATCCAATTTTCAATCGGCGCTCGCCGCTTTAATTCATTTCAAAATCCTTTTCCG
>CAZJYV010000061.1:9942-10212 GCA_964550295.1 uncultured Clostridium sp.
GGAGCGCCCCCCCTTCCGGGGGGGCGCTCCTGTTATTGAATCGTTTTGATGCGTCAGTTTCTAGGATAAAGTCAAAAATCCTTGTTTGAAGGCATCGGGGAACACGAAGGTTTTTTCACCGGCGTTGAAAGTGATATGGATATACTTCTTCGCCTTATCAATCCGTGTTACTTTGCCTGCACCGAATTTTTGATGGGTGACAGCACTTCCGACTTCCGCGCCGGAAAAGTCCATCTCCGACTCTTTCGGCTTCTGCACCGGTGTGGCTGC
>CAZJYV010000062.1:0-10211 GCA_964550295.1 uncultured Clostridium sp.
TCTGCTCGCCGGCGCCGCCGACAAGCCTGTCAATATTGGCACGGACGGTCACCTTTGCCTTCGCCTTCAGCTCGATGCCGTCCTTGGCGATGGCGGCGATGACCGGCGTTTCAATGACCTTGGGGTTGACGCTCATCTGCACGGCGTTCAATACGTCGCGCCCGGCGAGATCGATTGCGCACGCGCGCTCGAAGTCAAGCGGAATCCCCGCGCGCTGAGCGGCGATGAGGGCGTTGATCACGCGGTCCACGTTGCCGCCCGCGAGGTAATGCGCCTCAAGTTTGTTGAGGGAAATGGTCAGACCCGCTTTTGTTGCCTTGATCATGGGGTTGATGATGCGGCTGGGAACGACCTTGCGGATGCGCATCGCAACCAGCTGGAAAATGCCGACCCTAACGCCGGACGCGGTGGCGGAAATCCACAGTCCAAGCGGCACAAAGCTGAAAAAGATGGCGAGGAATACGATCGCCGCCACAATGATGAGGATCGCGAGAATGATACCGTCCATATGTATGCCTCCTGTAGCATGTTGTTATTTGTTCAGCCCGGACATCCCGGACAATTTCTGAAAAGGAAATCCTTTGTTACGGCTCCAAAAGCTTCACGAGAACCCGAAGCCCGTCCACGCGCATGATCTTAATTTTTGCGTCCTTTGCAATGAACTCGCCTTCCGTCATCACGTTTAAGCGCATGTCGCCGAAGGCTGCGTTGCCCGAAGGACGAAGCGCTGTGAGCGCCACTCCCTCAAGACCCACGTACTGCTGCATATCCACATCCGAAAGGGAAGTGGATTTTTCTTCGATCGTTTCCTTCAAAACCAGCGGAGATCTTGAGAGCGCTCCTTTTTTGAAGGAACGGAACACAAAGAATCCCGCAGCGCCCAAAAGCACCAGGATGATCGCGAGCGTGACCGCGCCGTTGACAAACGAGTCCGCGCGCAGCACGATTGCGACGATCAGAAGCACGAAGCCAAGTATCCCCGGAATACCCATACCCGGGGTGAACATTTCGAACACCATCAGCGAAAGGCCCAATATCAGGCAGATCAGCGCCGCAACATCCCATCCGGCAATATATTGCATGAAAAATCCCATTAAGCCACCGCCTCCTTCCTGCGTTTATTATATCATATTATTACGATGCGAATGCAACATAAGAGAGAACTAATAAAGACGAAACACGTGCGCGTTAAACCACTCGGCAAAGCCGAAATCGAACTTGGGGAGGATGCCGAGGGCCATCAGCTTCACAAGCAGCACCCATACGAGCGCCACCGTGATGAGCGCAAGTGTGAAGATGAGCACCACGATGAACGGTCCCGGCTTTTTTTCATCCGCCGCGTCAAGCTCATCCTCCTCCGCGAACAGGTCGGGCACGCCGTCCGCGGGTGCGGCAGCCAGGTCGGAAACGTACGCGCTCGTCTGCGGGCTCTCCCTGCCGGTAAAGCCCTGAGGCGCGGCGTCCCATTCCGGCGGCTCCTGCTCCGCCTGCGCGGGTCTCAGGTCAGCCGCCGCGGCACTGTGTGCGTCCGCGCCGATGTCCGGCTCCTTCTCCGTACAGGAGGCAAGCTCCTTGATCGTATCATCCACAAGCTTCGCAAAAAAAAGATCTTCGCTGCAGCAATGGTCGGTCAGCTTCATCAGCTGCGCGTCCACATCCTCCTCAAGCGCGCCTTTGGCGGCAAGCAGCGCCGTTTCGGAGATGACGCGGCGGGTGACGCGCTTTGCGTCCACCTCGTCACAGGTGATGGTCATCGCGCGTTCGTATACGGGCCTTGCGTAAAGCGTAAGGAAGGCGCGAAGCTCGCGCGGGTCGCCGCTGTTGAGCAGGCGGATCATTTCGGGTGTCACAGTGTTCGACATAATCCCTCCATATTTGCCACTCTTTGATGGTATTATACAATCTGTTCCATCCGTTTCGCAATGCGCAGCGCATTTGTTACAAAATATTCAGTTGTAAGCGTTCCCGCGTTGTGATAAGTTGAATCCATGAGAAAATATGCTTATCCATGTATCGCGCTGATCCTTGCGCTCCTGTTCGCGGCATTCGCCGCAGGCTGCGAGGGAATGGTTTCCGCATCGCCGTCCGCGACGCAAACCGGCGCCGGCACGACATCTCCATCCGAAGCGACGCCCGGCGCGGGGGATCCTTCCTCCACCGAGCCGCCGCAAGGCGTCACGCCCGGCGAAAGCCCCGCGGAAAACGCCCTGACCGAAGCGGACGGGGTGAATTTCGTCGCAAAGACCGTGCTCTACCCGGAGGACGCCACGGAAGAAACCGCCCAGTTCCGGCTCGACTACGTTCTGCCGGTTTTCAGCGACGCGTTCCCCGCCTTCGAAGCCATGAACGAGCAGGTGACGCTTTATGAGGAGGAACTGCTCGAGCGCGTGAGCGCAGAGCGCCTGCCTTACGCGGACACCGCCGAGGGCGGCGCGCTCCCCTACACGCATGTGGAATGCCGGGCGGAACGTTCCGGCGGCTATATCGATCTTTATCTGTACGAGTTCACCTCCTTTGGCGGCGATGAGGAACTGCTGCCGCGCATCCTCGTGCTCGGTCCCGACGGATCGCGCGAATCCCTCGCTTCCGCCACGGGCATCTACAATGTGGAGGCCGTCGCGGCGCAGCAGGTGTTCAACCTCATCGACGCGAACAGGAGCGCATACTACGGGGATATCACGCTGGACGATATTCCTGCCGCGCTCGACCTTTACGCGGGCTTTTTCGTGACAGATGACGGCTACGGTCTTGTGGCCGCGCCCGGAACCCTTGCCCCCGAAAGCGACGGAATGCTGGTTTTTCTCGTCGATCGTTCCGCTTTTTACCCGGATGTGGTCGGCACGGTGCTTTCAGCCGAGGAGTATGAGGCGATCCGCGGTCCTCTGGACCGGCTCATCTCCGCCTGCGGCATGGACTATTCGGGCTTTGATTCCTCCGCGCCTCACGCGTTTATCGCCACCTCGTTCATGACGATGCTGCTTACGGAAGGCACTGAGGACGCGCTCTATGTGCCAATCGAGCGTTCGGTTTATGAGCAGACCTATTCCTGGTACTTCTCCGCCCCGATCGCGGCGGACTTTCCCGACGGGGGGGACGGCACGTATCTCGACGGGGAAACCTATATGCTGCCCGTTCATCCGCACGGAACATGGTCGCTGCGCATCGATGAGGCTGTGCGCACAGACACGGGCGTTGCGCTCTACGGCATGATCCTCTACGGCGTGCCCGGCACATCCGATGCGGGCGAACTGTGCGCCGCCACGGTCGTACTGACAAAGAGCAGCAATTCCCCCATGGGATATACGTTTGGCAGCGTGGAGCTGCGCTGACGAAACCCCCGCTGCCCACAACGAAAAACCGCAAAGCCGCCCCGACGAATGTCGGGGCGGCTCGATCGTTTTGTGATACCCTTTTGTCAGCGCCCGCGCCGAAGCTCCGCATCGATCACGCCCAGAAGCGTGCCGTCCGTATTCTGCGAAAGCTCCCACACGGTCGCCCCGCCAAGTCCGCGATCCCGGACATACGCCGCTTTGGCCGAGATGGAGGCCGCGTCGTCGTACGATAAGAACGTTGAGCCGTTGAACAGCCACGGAACCAGCGCATCCGGATGCTCGTAGCGCGTATAGGCCGGATTGCCGAGGTAAGAGGACACGATCTTGTCATACGGAATCGACGCACCCGAAGCAAAGGTTTGGTAAAGTCCGCGACCCGCGTTTTTAACGCCGTTGAACTTGATGCCGTAGAACGGGATGCCCATGAGAATTTTTGCTTTGGGGAATCCTCTGCCTGTCCAAAGCGCAACCGCCGCGTCGCAGCTCCACTGATACTGCGGCGTGCTTTCCTTGGGCGTATACAACGGCGCGTTCAGGTCTTTAACGCTGCTGGTGGACGGGCCGTGCATATCATAGGTCATGATCGTGGCAAAGTCGACATAGGCGCTCACCTTATCCAATTCGATGTTGGTATAAAAGCTCTGCGCGCCGCCCGCGAAGGAAAGCAGGTAATGCCGCCCGTCCAAAACGCCCTGCGCATCGAGTTTTTGCCGGAGCGTGGCCATGAGCAACGTAAAGTTGGTTTTATCCTGCGCCCGCTCGACGTTGCCTGCCATCCCGCCGCCGGTCGGAAACTCCCAGTCGATATCCGCACCGTCAAAGCCGTAGCGCACAACGAACGCCACCACGCTGTCCGCGAAGGCGGCTCGACTCGCCTGCGTGAGGGCAACGTCGGAAAACCTGCCCGACCATGTCCACCCGCCGACCGATATCAGCGTTTTCAGGCCGGGACGCTGAGCCTTGAGCTGCCTGAGCTTTTCAAAGTTGGCGGGGTCCACCTCCGGATCGCCGATCTTTATTTTTAAGTCCGTGCCGACATTGGCAAACGCATACAGCACATGCGTCACGTCCGCGGGAATGTCATCCGGCGTGTAGCCCGAATAGGCCGCCCATGAGGCATAATAGCCCGCTACGACCGGCGCGGTCTGCGTACCCGGCGAGGGTCAGGCGTCGCCCCCGGCGTCTGCGCGGGCGGCGCTACGGTCACGGCAACATAGGATTGATACACATAGCCTGTCCTGCCGTTAAAGACGATTTCATAATAGGCGCCCAATTTGCCATTGACGGAATAAACAGCGCCTTTGGGTGCGGTGCCGATTTTGGCATACTTCGTACCCGGTCCGCTGCGCACGTTCACGCCGCTCACACAGTTGACAATCCGCCCCGTGCCCGCGTTGACAACCGACAGGTAGTCCGCGTAAACATAACCCGCTTTGCCGCCGTAATCAATCGCGTAGTACGAGCCGGACTTGCCCGATACGGGATACACGGCGCCTTTGGGCGCGGTGCCGATTTTCGCATATTTCGTGCCCGGTCCGCTGCGCACGTTCACGCCGCTCACGCAGTTGACGATCATGCCGCTTTGCGCCTCCTGCGCGCGTGCGCCCACAGAAAAACAGGACAGGATCAGCACCGCGGCGATTGCCGCAGAAAGAATCGCTTTGAATCTGCGCATCGTTTCCTCCTTCTTGCTGAATCGATTGCATATATTGCTCTCAGCATTCCTATCAGCGCTTATCAGTATATAAAGATCATTTTTATAAAAGCAAATGTAACATCTGGCACAAAACCTAATATTGCGCAGAGGAACGGCGCAAAATCCCGCGCTGCGCCGACCGCATTGGGTTTGCAGATAAGCCGGCCGCCCCGGCGAATGCCGGGGCGGCCTAATTGCGGTTTGTTCAACATTACCGGTCGGCGGAGCGCTCGCCCCCCTCATGCTGAGGGGCGGCGTGTTCCGGATTTTCCGGCGCCGTGCGGCAGGCGGGGCAATACCCGTAAACAACAAGCTTATGGCCGGAGATGGAATAATCCGTTTCGCGCTCGAGCGCGCGCTCGTAGTCGCCCAAGGGACAGCGCTCCAGGGAAAGGATCTTCCTGCAGCCGAGGCAGATGAGGTAATGCCGATGCGCGGCGCGGTTGTATTCAAAATACGCGCGCGGGTCGCCCGGTATGTTGAGTCGGGAAACAATCCCCTTTAAGGACAGCGCCTCAAGGATGCGATATACCGTGGACAGGTTGACCGAAACGCCCCTGTTCCGCAGCTCGAGATACATCTGCTCAACCGCGAGCGGCTCGTCGCTGTACGCGAGAATCTCCAGCACGGTTTTGCGCTGTTTGGTGCTTTTCAGACCGCAGTTGACGAGGTTCTCGCCCGCATCGCCGTGCTTCATACCTGCGCCTCCCCGCTTGCAGCGCTCCGTGCGCGGCGCTGTTTGTTTTTAATCCGCTCCGTTACGGTGCGCACCGCGAACAGAAGAAAATAGCACGCCGCCGAAATGATCACGATCGAAGCGCCGGAGGCGATGTCGAGCGCGTAGGATGCCCATAGCCCCGCCACGCAATAGACCATGCCCAGCAGCACCGAGGCGGCCATCCGCTTTTTTAAATCCGAAGTCAACAAGCCCGCCGCCGCCGCGGGCGCGGTGAGCAGCGCCAGCACCAAGATGATGCCAACCACCCGGATAAGCGCGACGATGGTCATGGCGATGAGGATGAGCAGCACATATTCGAGCAGCGCTGTTTTAACCCCGATGATCGAGGCAAATTCCTCATCGAACAGATACGCCTTCCAGTCGTTGAAAAACGCGATGATCGTAAGGATGACGATAAAGGTCAGCGAGCCTGCGCGGATCAGATCCGCATTCGTCACCGAAAGGATGTTGCCGAAAAGGTACGAGGAAAGATCGGGCGGATAACCCGGCATCAGCCCGATGAACAAAATCCCCAGCGCCATCCCGAGGGACCAGAACAACCCCACGATCACATCCGAGCGCGCGCCGCCCTTGCGTTTGATATAGCCGACGCCCACCGCCGCAAGTATGGAAAAAAGGAAAGCGCCGACGATCGGTTCAAATCCCAGCAGGTATCCGAGACCCACGCCGCCGTAGGACGTGTGCGCGATGCCGCCGCTCATCATGACGAGCTTTTTTTCGATGACGATCACGCCCACCACGCCGCATACGATGCTGGCCAGAACGCCGGAAAACAGCGCGTTGCGCAAAAATTGATACTGAAACAGCGCTTCAAACACAGCAGTCTCCTTCCCCGTGTTCCCGCAGAACCCTGTGGGGCACGCCATGCGCAATGAGGTCGACGGGGCAGCCGTAGAGCGCGTTTACAGCATGTCCCGAAAGCTCCGGCTCGCCGTGGTAAACGAGGCGCCTGTTCAAGCAGGCAAGCCTGCCGACCTGCGAGGATACGGCGAGCAGGTCGTGCGTAACCAGAACGATGGTCATCGTGCGGTTCAGCTCTGACAGCAGCGCGTAGATCTGCTCCCGCGAGGAAGCGTCCACGCTGGCGGTCGGTTCATCCAAAAGCAAAAGCTTGGGGTTCACGGCAAGCGCGCGGGCAATGAGCATCTTTTGAAACTCGCCGCCTGATAGATCGGAAAGCCTGCGTTTTTCAAGCGCCGCGATGCCGACGCGCTCGATGAGCTCCCGCGCGGCGCGCTCATCCTCCTTCGCATAGGCGTGGAAGGGTGAAAGGCCCTTTTTCAGTCTGCCCATGAGCACAACCTCCATGAGCGTGATGGGAAAGCGCTTGTCTACCGAGGCAAACTGCGGCACATAGCCGACCGCCGCCCTTCCGCCGCCCGGCGCCGCGCCGAATACCTCCACCTTGCCTGATGTCGGCTTAATGAGACCCAGTATGGCTTTGAGCAGCGTGGATTTTCCGCCGCCGTTGGGCCCGATGATGCCGAGGTACTCTCCTTCTTTCACATCGAGGTTAACGTCTAAAAGAGCGTCCGTTTTGCCGTAATACACGGAAACATTTTCAATATGCACGGCGGATCCGTTCATTTGAGCACCCCCGCGATGGCGTCCGTCATCGCAATCAGGCTGTTGATGTAATCCGCCGAAAGGGGTGAGAGCATAACCGACGTACCGCCGATTTCCTCCGCAAACTGGGCGGATTGGCGGCTGTCCATTTCAGCCTGGTAGAAAATAACTTTAACGCCCTTTTCCGTCGCAAGGTCGATCACCTCCTGCATGTGCTGCGGCGTGGCCTCCTTGCCTTCTTCCTCAAGGGCATACATCGTGATGCCGTAATCATCCGCAAAGTAGCCGAACGACGGATGATACGCGATGAAAGCCTTGCCAGGGGCATCCGCGAGCGCGCCGCGTATGTATGCGTCCAGCTCGTCCAGCTGATCGTTATAGACCTTGGCGTTATCTTTATATAATTGCGCGTTATCGGGGTCGAGCGCGCCCATTTCGCGGGCAATCGTTTCAATCATAACTTTCGCGCGTTTGGGAGAAAGCCAGATATGCGGATCGGGTTCGCCGCCCTCGAACGCGCGCGGCTCGTAAACGGCCGCGACCGCTTCATCCAGAGAAACGACCTTGGTGTTTTCACCCACGCTCGAAAGAATATACGCGTCCTCGACGGGCACGCCGATGGCGAAGTACAGCGCAGCCTGCCCCAGCCCTTCCATCTGTTCGGGCAAGGGTTCATAGGTTTCCGGACTTGCACCCGGCGGCACCAGGGTGACGACATCCGCAAGATCGCCGCAGACCGCCTGCACGAAAGTTGCCTCCGGCACGATGGTCACCGCCACGACGATTTTTGTCTGCGCGCCATCCGTAGAATCCGGTGTGCGCGTTTCCGTCCGGGGACCCGCCGCGCATCCGGCGAGCGCTGCGAGCGCGAGCGCGAGTATCAGGGTGATTGCTTTTCGCATGTATTCCGCCTTAGGATTATGATTGCAAACGCTTTGCATTTGCAAATGCAATTTTAACCATGTGCGCGCCGCCTGTCAACCGCTATTTTATTTTTCATGATTGATCCTTGCGAGTCCCGTTCCGATGCGCAGATGATGACGGTTCTGCATGCGCTTACATATTTTGAAAGAAAAGAGGTTTCCATGGATGAAAAAGTTTGGAACCGATCGCCTGACGATGCTTCATTTCGGCACGCCCGCCGCCCACGCGCGGGTGTTGGGCAGCGACGCGTACCCGGAGCTGTACGGTTATGTGACATTTTTTGCGGCGGGAACCGGCACGGTAGTTGCGATGCGCTTTCGCGGGCTTCCCTTTGACGAAACGCCATGCGCACCCAACATCTGCGCCATGCACATCCACGCGGGCGGCGCGTGTACGGGAAAGCCGGATGCCTCCTTTTCAGACGCGCTCGGCCATGACAACCCGGGCAACTGCCCGCATCCTGCCCACGCGGGCGACCTGCCGCCGCTTTTTTCCAACCGCGGCTTCGCGTGGCAGGCGTTTTATACGGAGCGTTTCGCACCGCAGGACGTCATCGGCAAAACCGTCGTCATCCACGCCGGACGGGATGATTTCTCCTCCCAGCCCGCCGGGGACGCGGGCGCGCGCATCGGCTGCGGCATCATCCAAAAAGGCTGAGCGGAGCGAAACGGACGGTTTGCGGATAAAAAACGCGGCGGTCATCATAACCGCCGCGCTGTGCCGTGCGCCTTCAAGGATTGGCTGTTTGGGTTTCTTTGAGCCGATCCTGCTTTTTGAAATGCAGGTAAAGAACAAAATCCGTCGATACCATGATGAGGTTGATGATGTAGAGCACCATCACGATATCCTGGCTGTACAGGATTTTGTGCGTGATGCCCGCGAGATAACCCGCGATCAGCACCATAAGGAAAAGCCCGCTTTTGCCCTTGGCGGAGCGGTTCTTTAATGTTTTTGCGATGTTGATGGGCCATGCCGCGCCAAAGCAGAGCAGCATGATCGCCTCAAATATACTGATACCCATGTGTTTTCTCCTTCCGCGTCACTGATCTGCGTTTGCTTTTGCGATGGCGACAAAGCGCCCGAACAGCGGCGCAAAGTCTGGCGTGCGCGCATCCCACCCCTCGCCGGTGAGCCGTTCCGGATGGAACTGGCAGCCGTAGATGGGAAGGGTTTCGTGTTCAAAAGCCTCGATGACGCCCTCCGCAGAACGCGCGGCGACGCGGAAACCCGGGGCGAGCGTGCGCACGGCCTGATGATGCGTGCTGTTGGTTTTAAACCGCTCGCCAAAAAGCGCATGGAGAAGCGTGCCCGGCTCGGCAAAAACGTCATGCCGGATCTTGCCGTTGGAGTGGACATACCCGCACTGCTCAAGGAGATCCTGATAGATATCCCCGCCCAAGGCGATGTTGAGCACCTGGATGCCGCGGCAGATGCACAAAATAGGCTTATTGCGCTTGATAAATTCCGGAATCAGCCGCATTTCGAATTCGTCGCGCGGCGCATCGATATTGACCGTGTCGTTGAGCACATCCTCGCCGAAATATTGAGGATGAACATCATCCCCGCCGGAAAGAAGGAGCGCGTCGCACAACTCGGCAAGCTCGCCCTCGCAGACCTCGCTCGCCAGCCACGGGATGCCGCCCGCGCGCGCGATTGCAAGACTGTATGCCTTTGGGCTTTCAAGCTGGCGCGGTTTTTCGCCCCAGTTCTGGCGGTTGGAATCGCTGGTGATGCAGATGATGGGTTTTCCGTGAAACATTGTCGGTTTTCCTCCATAAGCGTCGGCTGTTGGCGTCCGCTCTATTTTAGCACCGGCGCAGCGGGAATGGAAGTGCAGGTTGCGTTAAGGATGATGATTCTCCGCAAGCGGATATAAGGAATGTCCTGCCGCCGCAGAACAAGCCTCCGCTCCCGCGAAGGCTTGCCGTTTCGATTTTTTACGCGCGGGCATGCG
>CAZJYV010000063.1:0-10110 GCA_964550295.1 uncultured Clostridium sp.
CAAGCGCATATTCATGGCGGATGGTTTTGTAGGGAAGCTTGCCCGGCTTGCGCGCCAGCACGAAACCCGCGCCGAGCGCATATGCAAGCGCGGAGCCTACCACGAAGCCGCGTGCTTCCGGGCCGACCACGATATCGACCTTTTTATCCTTTACGCTCTCTGCCATCTCTGCGATCAATTGGTGATACGCCTCCGGGTTTTTGATGAGGGTTGTCACATCGCGAAACAAAACCCCTTGTTTGGGGAAATCAGGCAGGGAACGGATTGTGCTCTTCAGATCCATAATGGGCCTCCTTATATAAGCGCATATAGTGTTCGTTTCTTTCCGAAACCGTGTTAACAGCCAGAAACACGCTGCTTTCCTCAAGTTTGCGCATCGGCGCGGCCTCAACCAACCTTGCGCCCGCATCCGATATCTCAACAAAGCCAAGCTCCTCAAACACACGGATGGCGATTTGTGCTTCCCGCGTGCTTTTTCCCGACCCGCGGCAGAGCGCATCCACAAGGGCTGCGCGGTTGTAGAAACTGCCCCGAGTCCTCGTCAGGGCGCGATACAGTTCGCCCAACGCATCGCGGTCCGTTTGAAGCGCAGCGGCAAGTTCATCCGCATCGCCCTCCACAGGTTCCGCGAAGATCAGGTTCGCTTTGGGTGCGAGGGCTCTGAGCCTTTCGCCCATCCCGAGCGGCGTGTCGTAAACGACAATCGTTTCATAACGCGCGATGTCCAGCGCGTCCAGTACGGGCGCGAGTACCGTCGCGTTATACGCACTCGCCCCTCCCGCGCAGGAGGAAAACGAAACATCCATGCGCGCGTAAAGCCCCTCCCGCCGCGCAAGCGCCAGAAAACGCGCCGCCCCCGGCTTTGTGAAGCAAAGGACAAGCAGGCCGGAAATCCTTTCGCGCGCCTTGGAGACAACGATTTCGTCCGCCGTCGCGCGCGCAAAGGGAAAGTCGACACAGGTACTATTATACAGAATATTTTCGGATAATGCATCAGCGAATTTCTCCGCGTTGCGGCTCAGATACGCGTCGATATCCGCCGGCGGCGCCGCGCGCAGCGCACGCAGCTCAAGCTGGAGCGCCTCACCGTTGAAATAGTCGACCACGGGCGTATAGAGCACATCGCACTCGTCCATCCCGTTGATCTCGCGGAAGCGGTCCCCCGCGCTGAAATAGACGGCGGCAACGTACTGACCCGCTTTCTGGAGCGTCAGGCGCAGGTGCCTCCCCTCGCCGATCGTGCGGATACTTTTTATCCGCGCGCCGTCGGTTCGAAGCAGCACGCGCTCGTTCCCTTCCCCAAAGGGCGCGAACGCTTCAATCTCGCGGGCAAGGCGCATGGTGACGCCTGTCAGTTCCGCATCTTCGTCATAGCCTGCGCGCGGGATAAATGCATCCTCCGGAACGTTGGCGCGGATGGCTTCATCGAAAGCCGTCCGGAATGCCTCGATGTTTTCTTCGCGAAGCGAGACGCCCGCCGCGAACGCGTGACCGCCCCAACGCGTAAAATACGTTTCGCACGCTTTGAGCGCATCGTGGATATTGACGCCCGGAATCGAGCGCGCGGAACCCGTTGCAATGCCCCCTTTGCCCGTTAGAAGAAGCGTCGGTTTATAATAACGCTCCGCAATCCTGCCGGCTGCGATGCCAACCACGCCCGGATTCCAGTCCGATCGGTAAAGCACGATGGAGCGTTTACGGCATAGGTCGTCCGCTTCCAGCATGGCGCGGGCCTCGGCAAAGATCGCCACCTCCTCGGCGCGCCGCTGTTCGTTGAGCACGTTGAGCTTTTCCGCCGCCTGGCGAAGCTGCGCGTCATCCTCGCCGATGAGCAGTTCGACTGCGAGCGCGGCGTCCTCAATTCGACCTGCCGCGTTGAGACGCGGGCCGATCACATAACCGAACGTGCTGCTGTCAGTCTTCTTATCGGCCTTGCCAGCAGCCTCAAGCAGACGGATAAGGCCTTTCGGACAGCGCTTCTCCCCAATCGCCTCACAGGCGCGCGCTGCAAACACCCGGTTTTCGCCGAACAGGGGAACGATATCCGCCACGGTTGCAATACCAGCGAGCGAAATATAGCGCATGGCGCCTTTTCTCCCCTCCATCGCCTCAACCAGTTTGAAGGCAAGGCCTGCGCCGCAGATGTGCTTGTTCGGATAGTCCCCATCCGCACCCGCGTACAGGAGCGCCTCGCAGCGCGGCAGAGTTTTCCCGGGGATATGATGGTCGGTCACGATCGCCTCGATGCCCATCGCGTAACAGCGTGCCAGCTCGTCGACCGCCTTCACGCCGTTATCGACCGTGATCACCAGCTTTGCGCCGGCGGCCTTTAGCTGATCCGCCGTCGTCATATTCATGCCGTATCCCTCGTCGTGCCGAGAAGGGATCATATAGAATACATCCGCTTTGCGCGATCGAAGGTAGAGCATTAAAATCGAGGTCGCACACACGCCATCCGCGTCGTAATCGCCGAACACGCAGATGCGCTCCTTGTTTGCGATTGCTTTCTCTATGCGCGCAACCGCCTTACGCATGTCCGCGAAGGCGAACGGATCGCAAAGCTGTCCCTCGTCCGGGTGCAGGAACTCCTCCGCCTCAATGCCGCCCGTCAGCCCGCGCGACAGGAGAAGCTGCGCCGTGCGCAAGGAAACGCCGAGATCTTTTCCAAGCTTCTCGGCATCCTCAAGCTGCGCCTGCGCGCGCTTTCGTTCATAGATGAGCATAGCGGCCTCCATCCTCCGGCCAAGCCGGATTCCCAAGACCGATTATACTATCTTTCGACAAGGGTGAACAGGTTTATTTGGCCGCTTTGAAGATCATAGCACTGAGCATTCCCGCAAGCACGCCGATGCCGAGATCGGCCAGCGCCGCGAGCGAAAGCACAAACGTATCCGATAAAATCGAAAAGATCACAAACGCGAACGCAGAGTAGATGAGGCCCGCCGCCGCACCGTACAGCCAGGCGCGCTCCCTGCACCTGCGCGCGACGAGGATGCCCGCCACCGCAGCGGACACAACCTTAATGCCCGTGTTAACGATGCTGATGCTATCCGTGCTCAACCACTGCTGCCACATAGCAGCGGCGTACATCACGATAAGCAGCAAGCTTACCGCGGACGCCGTTACCGCGCCCTTCAAGAGCTCGCCGAACATATTCGGCGCTTCCGTTGTTTTACTCTTGCGCATGGTCATCCCCCTTCCGATCGGTTATAGGTATGCGCAGGGTTGTTCAGATATGCGAAAGGCGCACCGCAGGCAGGAAGGAGGTGGCTGCGATTTTAGGAACGTCCGGGTGACGATAATATCCGCGCCCACATAAAAAAGCGGCCTCCGCTTTAACGGAAGCCGCTTTTTTATAGTTGATTGTCAATTGTCAATTACTTGACGCCATCCTCGATGGTGTTTTCCACGGGGGAATCTTCAACAGTCGCAATCGCGCCGCGCGCGAACACGAGCCGTGCCTTGTCCGGCCCGACAGAAATGGTGATGATGTCATCCTTAAGGTTGGTCACAGTGCCGTACATGCCGCCAATGGTGCGCACGCGGTCGCCCACTTTGATCGCGGCGAGCATCTCTTTCACTTTCTTATCCTTGCGACGCTGAGGAATGATCATCACAGCAAAAAGCACCACCATCATCAAAATGATGATGATCATGCTACCGTTATTCGTAAAGAAATCGGATAATCCGTTGATGGCGCCATCTGGCATATTCGTTACCTTCCTGATTCGTTATTGAACTTCGGGACAAGCCTTCCGCTCTGATCAATCATAGTATATGAAGCTCTGCGCGTCAAGCAAAAACGCCGGACGCGCCAAAATATCACATTCTTAACAAAATTCCAACGTACAGCAGGGGCCGGTCACCCCTTTGAGCAACGTTTCCAGATTGGCTGCGCCCGTTCCTTCGAGAAGATTGTTTTCATCAAGCGGGCAGATCATGGAAAACATCATGCGGGACGCAGGCTCAAGCCCGTTTACACGCATGGATGCGGGCAGCCGGAAGCGAACCGCGCCATGCTGTTTGGCAAGCGATGCAACGAGCGGCAGCACATTTTGACCGACCAACTCCGAAAGTTCAACGCCATCCTCCCGCTCGCCGCAAAGTGCGTACGAGGATCCGTCCGTCACGGCAAAGCCGGCAAGCTGCGCCTCCTCAAGATAAAGAACCATATCGCGGAGGGTGCGATCCATCATCCCCGTAAAATTCGCGGCAAACGCATCGTACATCGAGAGCATTTGCGCGGGCGTAGGTGTAATGAGCATCCCCGTTTCCACATGCGCTGCATTTGCCCCGGTTAATTCGTATTCGCCGTGATACGCGAAGGGAAGATACCCGAACTGCTCATAAAAATCCACATCCGGCTTGAGCAGAGCCGCCGCAACGCCCTTTGCGCAAAGCGCATCATGCGCAAAGCGGATCAGAGAGGCTGCAATTCCCCTGTGGCGGTATGCGGGTAGCGTGGCAACGCCTGCGACCATCGCGCACGGCTTAACCGTTTTGCCAAAGCGAAGCGGATAAGGAACAGCGTGCAGGTCGCCCACCATCCGATCGCCGTCGAACGCGGCGTAGATGGCTTCAGGCATCGTGCGCTTGCTGAAATAGTAGGCGGAATAGCCGGCCGCGTCGTCCGGGAACACGATATCCCAAAGCGCGCGCGCGGCCTCGTATTCTTCCTTGCGAATTTGCCGCAGCGCAATGCTCACAGCGGCCTCCCAACGTATTTTTCGATCAGCATAACCGGGTTATAGGAAAGCTTCGCGCGGCGAAGTCCTTCAAGTCCCATATCCTCCTCGCGGTTAATGAACTTCATATCCGCGAATTCGTTCTTCACAAACAAATTGTTGATCACCGTGAACAGGCCGGGAATATCCGTGTCCGCCTTTTCGATGTGAACGACCGCCGTCTCCCCGTCGATGCGCTCGCCCATCGTATAAGCCTTCAGCTTGCCGTCCACGCGGATGCCCGCGCCGACGACGCCCAGCGCGTCCATATGCGTGATCAGCGTACGGATGGCGATATACTCACCCACCGCATCCGGGTCGGCTGCGTCCTTCGCCTGCAGCCATTCGTTATACAGCGCCATGCACTCACCGAGCATATCCGGGTTGAGCCGCACATATTCGTAGCTTTGCCCATACTGTGTCATGAACTGGTTGATGTGGTTGCGTTTCGCATGGAGTTTTTTGCCCGAAAGGTCACGCAGATCCTCCATGCGGTAAATATAATCGAAATTATCGCGGTCCTCCGCTAAAGAATAACCAGGGCAGCGGGCGAACGCATCCTTAATCGGGCCTGAAATCGCCCTGAACTCCGGCACAATCCCGCCGGCAAGACAAAATTCGGCTGCTGTGTCCAACGCGCGCTGATAATCGCTCTCCGGGCTGTGCGTGAGCGGCGCGAACATCAAACGGTTCTCTTCGCCATAATCAAGCAGAAAAAAAAGAACGTCATTCTCCTCAGCCAGTTTTATTTTATCCTCCGCGCCCCAGATGAGAAGATTCGTAAATGTGTACTCAGAACATTTGAGCTTCCACGGTTTCGTATAGCTTTCCACCATGGTCTTCATAGAAACATCGATCGGTCTAAAATTCATATAATAAACATACCCTCCGAATGTATTCTATACAGGCGGAGGGTAAAATGCAACACCCGGATTGTATCAAAATGCGCTTTTTGACTGTTGTCAGGAAAGCTTCACATAATCGTCAATGATATAACCATATATCCCGCCTGCGTTCACAAGGCACCATCCGTCGAGGATGAGGTAAACCGTAATCTGCGTTTTGCCGGGGAGCGTTTTGATCTTGGCTCTGTCCGTCCCCGGGCCTTCCCGGAGGTTGACTTCCGCTGTCGTGGCGGTTGCAACCAGCGTCAGCGTGTCGCCCACCTGCGGAATGCCCGCCGTGCCGGAGGCTGCCACCTTCGCGTATGCCTTGTAGACGAAGCCTGTCTTGCCGTTGTAAAGGGCATAATACCAATCGCCGCACTCGCCCAAGATGTAGAAGTTCGTATTCGCTGCGAATGTTTCGATTACGGCGCTGCCCGATTCGGAAGTTGCCTTCGTGCGGAAATTAACCTTCGCCGTCGACTGGCCGGAGGCAAGCGTCAGCCCTCCCGCGACGGTATCGCCCGTTCCCTCGGGAACGACACCGTCCCCTGAAGGTGCGGAGGTATCAGTCACGGTTGAGGTGACAGTGACGTATTTCGCATAGAGGTAGCCGCGCGCGCCGTTATATTCCGCGGCATACCAGCCATCCTGAAGCGCATAAAGCGTCACGGTCTTGCCCTGAGCCAAGAGGGTGATGACTTTGTCGGATGTACTCGGTCCTTCGCGGAAATTGACCGGCGTGGATGTTACACCCGTTCCGGTCGGCTTGCCGCTCTGATTGTCCGTTCCCCCGGCCTCCGCCTGCTCGGGTATGGCGATAGTAACCGCGACATACTTGGAGCTAACCCAGCCTTCGGTATCGTCCGCAAGCTTTGCCCGGAACCAACCGTCCTTGCTTTCATAGAGTTTAAGCGCCGTTCCTTTGGCAACGACCTTGAGCTTTGCGTAGCTTGTGCCCGGACCCACGCGCATGTATACGCTGCCGGTGGTTGTCCCCTCGCCGTAATTGTTGACGGTCGGCTGCGAGCCGCCGTTGTCGACAGCCGCAGTTCCGGTGATTTTGATATAATCCTCGTGTACGAATCCCTCGAGGTCGCCGACGAACACATGATACCAATCGCCAAAGCTGCCTACGACGATCACGCTCGTGTTCTTGTCAAGCTTTTTAAGCGAAGCATAGGATACATCGGAGCCTTTGCGCAGGTTGACCCCGCTCGCGGTGACAATGCCCGCTTGGGCGGTCGTGCCGCTCCACGCGGTCGTGCTCGGCGACGGCGTCGGGGAAGTGGAAGCGCCCGGTGTCGGCGTCGCCGCGCCGGAGGGAGACGGCACCGGCGTTGCGTAGGCGGTGATCTTGACGTATGAAGCGCTGATGTAGCCGGAATCGCCCCCGCAAATTGCGTAGTACCACGAACCGCTACCGGAGATGATCCCCACCTCTGCGCTCTTTGCAATTTTTTTAATCGCAGCATAATTGGTTCCGGGTCCCGTGCGGAAATTGACTCCTTCGCCCGTGCAGACCCCGTATGCCGTAATCGCCGTCGTGTCCGCCGGGGAGGATGCGCCAGGCGTGGGCGAAGCGCTCGGCGTTGGCGTGGGTGTCGTCAGCGCCTGAAATTTCACATAGCTTGCATACACCCAACCTTCCGAGGTCGTGCCGTCCACCGCCACATGATACCAGCCGTTTAGCGATTCGTACACGGTCAGCGCCACGCCCTTGGCAAGCATCCCCAGCGAGGTGAAGCCCGTGCCTGCGCCGGTACGCAGATTGGCCTGTGCCGTTGTGACACCCGTGCCGATGGGTGTCATGCCCACGACCGTGCTTGGTTTAACAGGATCGGCAACAGTGGGAATCGCCACGCTTGAAAGCGTTGCGCCCGGATAATAGAAGGCAAGGATATCCACATAGCTTTGCCCGATGCTTGCCCGCTGCTGCGCGCCGCGCTGGCTCAAGCCCACGCCGTGTCCCCAGCGGACATGATAAATGGAATAGGAAGTGCCGTCCGATGAATACGCGCCCCAGTAGCAGCGCAGATTGGCATTGCTTACCGCGCCGTACGTATACAGTTCCGCCACATTGAAGTTGACGGCAATGTCGGAAGCAATCGTTCCGTCCGCGGTGATGATATCCATCACCACGCTCACCATGGACATGTTGCGCGTTGTGCCGGAAAGCTTTGGCGTATTCACATCCGCTGATTTGATCGCGGAAATGCCTGTGGGCTGTATGCCGGTCGCCGCGTACGCCTTTGCGAGAAGGAGGTTATACATGCCCTGCGGGATCGTGCCCGCGGATTGAATGGGCAGCTTCACCGTTTCGCACATCGAACCGGCGTTGGCCATATCATAATCATCGATGCTGATGGCATAACCCGCGTTGTTGGCATTCTTCGTGGGCCACGCATACGTGACAAGGTTTGTTTCACCGCCGTTGGACGCGCTGTAATACGCGCACAGGATGTTTCCGTTGACGGTTAGAACCTTGTCAAGCGTGGAATCGATCGCAGCGATGACGTTCGTATAGGCGGAATTATAGCCTTTGTACACCTGATCGGAGGATGTGTCCCCGATATGATATTCCGCGTTGGGCGAGGCGAGCACAGATGTGAGCACATAGCTTTTTGCGGCGATAGCCTGCGCCTTGAGCGCATCGATGGGATAGTTGTTGTTCATTTCATAGGCGACGACGCCATACAAGTATTGCGCGAGCGGCACTTCGTTAATGACTTGAATGTAACCGGTGGAGAGCAGCTTCACATTGAAATGTCCGAGGTATCTTCTGGAGTTAAAGTACATACTGCCTGCGGACGCGTCCATCTTGGTGCGTTTGATCGAAAAGAACGTGCCGGAATACAGCTCGCCCTCCGTCGAGTGGGTTACGGTGATCACGCCGTTGGCTGCGCGCAGCGTGAGGCTTCCGCCGGAAAAAGACCTGCCGTTTTCGTTGATGAAGTATTCGCCTGTCACGCTCATCACGATAGATGTCGCGTTGTTGGTCGTCAGTCTGACCCGGACGACGCCGATATCGGCGGCTGCGGCGGATGCCGGTGCCGGAAACAGCGTCAGCGCAAACAGCAGAATCAGCGTTATGGCGAGTGTTCGTTTCATTTTTTACCTCATAAAACCCTGGTTGCAGATTCGTATCGCTTTTTAATAAATCGTCATAATTCTACCATATATTGCGTACAATGTGTAGGAGATTGCTTCCTGTTTGCGGAATGTTAATAAAAATGGAAGAAAAATGTAACCAGAGGACGGCATATAGCCGTCCTCCGTCGTTGATCGCTCAAAGGTTCTGCTTCCATCAGGCCTTTACAGCCATCTTGTCATCCAGTATGACGCCGGACGCCTCCTCACTGAACTGAGTCGTATACAGGTTATAATAGTAACCGTGCAGTTTGAGAAGCGCGCGGTGGCTGCCCTGCTCGGTGATTTTGCCATCCCGGATGACGAGGATGCGATCCGCGTTTTTGATAGTGGACAGCCTGTGCGCCACGATAAAGCTGGTGCGGCCTTTCAAAACCTCGGTGATCGCGTTCTGGATCAGCTGTTCCGTTTCCGTATCGACGGAGCTTGTCGCCTCATCCAGCACAAAGATGCGGGGATCGGCCAAAATGACGCGCGCAAAGGATATCAGCTGTTTTTCACCCGTTGACAGGCGCGCACCGCCCTCGCCAACCTCCGTATCATAGCCCTTTTCCTGGCGGAGGATGAACGACTCCGCACAGACCATGCGCGCCGCCGCGCGCACTTCTTCATCCGTCGCATCCTTTTTTGCGTAGGCGATGTTCTGCCGGATCGTGCCGGAGAACAGATGCGGGGTCTGCAGCACATATCCCAGGCTTTCCTGCAGCCAGAGCTGGCTGCGCTCGCGGTAATCCACGCCATCGATCAGCACCTCCCCCGCAGTCGGCTCATAGAAACGACAAACCAGATTCACGATGGTGCTCTTGCCCGCGCCCGTTTCGCCCACAAGGGCAATGGTCTCGCCGCGCTTCACTTCGAGGTTGAAATCTTTAAGCACATGCTCCCCTTCCTTGTAGGAGAAGTCCACGTGCCGGAACTCGATATTTCCCTCGATGGGTTCCCAGTTCTCGCGCCTTGGATTGAAACTGTCCCCGTACTTCTCAACGACCTCCGGCTTATCCACGATTTCGCAGGGCGTGTCGATCAAGGTAATCACGCGCTCGGCGCTGGCTTGCGCGCTCTGCATTTCCGCAAGAATGCCCGCGATCTGTTGTATCGGCTCGAAGAAGTTCATCGTATAAGACACGAACGCCGAAAGCGTGCCGAAGCCGATCACGCCGATCATCACGTCGATGCCGCCTTTGTAGAGTGCGATGCCCGTGCCGATGGAGCCGAGGAACATGACGATCGGCATAAAAACCGCGCTCCAGATCGCAGCCTTGACGGACGCTGTGCGCATCGTTCCCGTCAGCTCAGAAAACTCCGCGTAGTTCGCTCCCTCCCGAACAAGGGTCTTTGTGGTGACCGCGCCC
>CAZJYV010000064.1:0-9837 GCA_964550295.1 uncultured Clostridium sp.
GGTCTAAGTGGCCTCGTCGGTTCCAGGGTTGTTGAGCTCAATCCGGATTTTAATTTTGTTGATGCTTCTATTGAGAGTGGCATCAATATTCTTGATAAAAAACAACTGGAACAGTTTTTTAAAGATAATCCCGAGGCCCCTACTCTCATTCACTTCGCCGCTTTTACTGATACCAACGCCGCCCGTATCATTTATTTATTTCATTTTATTTTTGCGCGGTCTGGGCAGCACCTTTCACGCACCGGCCATGCAGGCGGCTATCCCCATGTTTGTGCCGGCAGACATGTTGACCAAAGCAGGCGGCTGGGGAAACATGATTCAATCGATATCCAGCATGATGGGTCCTGTGCTTGGCGTTGCGCTCATGGCGATTTTTCCGATTGCTTCCATTATGCTTGTCGATATCATAGGCGCCGTTTTTGCAATCATTTGCCTTTTGTTTGTTAAAATTCCCGAAATTCCGCAATCCGACGAAAAGTTGAACGTATGGTCCGATCTGAAGCTGGGTTATCGCTCAATGAAAACAAATAAGCCCTTGATGGCTGTGTTCCTCCCCATGCTTCTGATGAACGTCCTTTATATGCCCTTAGGCGCACTGTTCCCTCTGCTGGTGCGCGGCTATTTTATGGGCGCGGCATGGCATAACAGCATTGTGGAATTTGTTTTTGCCGGCGGACTGCTCCTTTCCTCTTTCGTCATCGGCATATGGGGCGGCATGAAAAAGAGATTTTTTATGGCATCCTTAGCAATCGGTTTGTTGGGTTTGGCAACGCTGGTCAGCGGGGCATTGCCGACCGACGGGTTCTGGATATTCACCATTTGCTGTTTCTTCATGGGTGCTTCCGGAACTTTTATGAGCGTTCCCATTATGGCTTATGTGCAGGAAAGCATTGCACCCGAGATGATGGGCAAGGTTTTTTCTCTTATGATGACCGCTATGACGCTTTCTATGCCCGTCGGGTTGATTATCGCGGGGCCGCTCGCCGAGGCTGTAGGCGTACATACGTGGTTTTTCTGGTCCGGCTTGGCTCTCATTGCGGACGCTGTTTTCTGCAGACTAATGACACGTCGCTATGACAAGGAGACCATGAAACCGCAAACAGGGGCGGCAGGCAAATAACGGGTTTTATTTCAGTCGAAACACTGCAAAAAAGATCCCCGATGCAACAAGGGGATCTTTTTATCTGATTCGGTTTAGGTATATTACTTTTCCGCTGCTTTAAATTCCGCACGAATGCGCTGGAACAGCGCCGGGTCATCGCATACGCGCGCTCCGGTAAGGGCGAGCGCAGCCGAAACGTCGCGCATTTGTTTTTTTGCATACTCGGATAGCGTGCATTCCGCAAATTCCCGTGAGTGACCGGAAATTCCCTTCTTGCCATCGGTGATATCGAACCATGCGTGGATGGTTGGACAGCACTGACTGACCTGTCCTGCATCGAGCGAACCCATATCTTCCTTCGCCGGCTGCACGATGGCGCCGCAGATAGCCATCAGCGCATCCGCAAACACGTCGGCCAGCACTTCGTTTGTAACGAGGTTGTCATACGGCATTTCAAAGCGCGTGATCTCGAGACGACAGCCCGTTGCAAGCGCTCCGGCTCGTGCGCAGTTTTTGACTTTTTCAACAAGCTCCTCGTTGTAGGTTTTGGTTGTGGAGCGTACATAGTAATCGACTTTCGTATATTCAGGTACAACGTTTGGCGCGACGCCGCCGTTGAGAATTACGCCATGCATACGCGAGGAAGGGAGCATGTGCTCGCGCAGCGCGTTAATCGCATTAATCGTTTGAATTGCAGCGTCCAGAGCGTTGATGCCGTTCCACGGGTCGGATGCGGCGTGCGCGGGCTTTCCGAAAAATTCGAACCGCACCGGCATGAGCGCCAGCGAGGAGGCGCTCCTTGTATTCGCGTCGGAAGGATGCGCCATCATCGCGATATCGACGTCGTTGAACTTGCCCTGTTCCGCAAAAATAACCTTTGCGCCGCTGGTTTCCTCTGCAGGTGTGCCGAAAACAACAACCTTTCCGCCAAGTTCATCCAACACGCTCTTGAGCGCGATGCCAGCACCGAGGCTGGTAGCACCCAGAATGTTATGCCCGCAGCCATGGCCGACGCCGGGCAGCGCATCATATTCAGCCAGAAACGCAACGGTAAGTCCCGGTTTGTTTGAATCGTAAGTGGCCTTGTAAGCAGTTGCGATGTCACAATAATTTTTTTCAATTGAAAAGCCGTGCTTTTCAAGCAGCTCCGTATGCCACGCGCAAGCCTTAAACTCCTCATAACCAAGCTCCGGATTGTCATAGATGTTCCGACTCAGCCTGTCAAGTTCCGGGCCGACCGCGTGGATTGCGGCAAGTATTGTTTCCTTCATTGCAGCCTCCTTGATTGATTTGTGAAGATAAGACTCGGATATGTTCACATTTAGTATAAGCATTTTTTTTAGGATTATCAAGGCGTATATCAGCTTCGACAGCAAAGAGCTGTTTTTTTGTCCGCAGTTCTACATATGCGGCAAACGGAATATGATACATTGACCACGGGCGGTGATGGTATGTATATTGAGCTGTTTATTTTGGATAATTTGATTATGGATGCGCTTCTTTTACGGCTGGCATCCGCCCTGTGCGCAGCGCCCGTTCGCTTTGTACGGCTGCTGCTGTTCTCGTTTATCGGCGCCGGGCTCGCGTTTGCATCGCTTGTATGGAATCCTCTCGTAACGCTTCCGGGTAAGATTCTGACCGCCATGCTCATGGCATTTGCGCTGCCTGTAAACGGACTCGGCTCCTATATGCGTTCGGTAGGCGCTGTGCTTGCATCTGCTCTGCTTGTGGGTGGGTTGGCTTTCATCCTCGCTTCGGCGGACGGGGGAGGGATGGCCGGTTCTGCGGTTTTCGGCTCATGGAAGCTGCGTATGGCTCTGATCCTGATGGCAATCGCTGCGCTGTCACCCACACTCATTCAGCACTTTCGAATGAAACGGCAAACGCGCGCGGCGAAGGTTTTCCTTGTGGCGTTGGGGCGGGAATACAAAATACGCGGCTTGTGGGATACAGGCTCGCGGCTGTATGAGCCTGTGAGCGGTCTTCCCGTGATCGTTGCATACATACCGGCTCTTGCGGATGAAGCAAAGATCCCCGTGCCGGCATCCACGGTAGCCGGTGATGCGATGCTCTACGCGCTTAAACCGGACGCGCTGATCGTAGACGGTCGCGCATCCGATGCGCTCATCGCGCCTCTGCGTATGAGGCTGCACGGTGCGGAAGCAATCATACCATACAGATTATTCGGGGAGGCACGATAAAAATGTTGATTTACCGCATTCTCGCATGGTTGTATCACCGCTTCGGGCTGGCGCTGCCGGTCTATTATGTCAATTCCGGCGAAGCGCTTCCGCCGCCGCTGACGAAAAAGGAAGAGGACGCTTGCATCCGCGCGCTCGCGGCCGGAGACGTTTCCGTCCGGCAGACGTTGATCGAACGAAATCTTCGCCTTGTCGTATATATTGCGCGCAAGTTTGAAAACACAGGCGTGAATGTGGAAGATCTGATCTCAATCGGCACAATCGGCCTCATCAAGGCGGTTAACACATTTGATGCAGAAAAACGAATCAAACTCGCAACTTACTCCTCGCGCTGCATCGAAAACGAAATTCTGATGTATCTACGGCGCAGCTGCCGTCTCAAGCTTGAGGTTTCTCTCGACGAACCGCTCAACATCGACTGGGACGGTAACGAGCTATTGCTTTCAGACATACTCGGAACCGATGGTGACCTTGTTTGCCGGGATATTGAAGATGAGGTGGACAGGGAACTGCTGTCCATTGCCATGCGCAAGCTTTCAGCGCGGGAAAAACGCATCATGGAACTGCGCTTCGGTCTGGAAGGAAGGCAGGAATATACGCAAAAACAGGTTGCGGATATGCTGGGCATTTCGCAAAGCTATATTTCGCGGCTGGAAAAGCATATTTTAAATACGTTGCGCAAGGAAATGATCTCTATGCTGTAAAGATGGGCAGGCGCTTATAGCATCAATGCGCGCCGAGCGGCGCGCATTGATGTATGGGAAGGTTACTTGATCTGTGTCCACGATTCAGCGGCAATTTTTTTCAAGTCACCGGGGATATCGATGCCCTGTGGACACATCGGTACGCATGCTCCGCATTCGATGCATTGATCCGCACGTTCTTCTTTTGGGGTAAACAGATAGGACATACGGGAGGAATGAGTGTTTTTATAACGCGCATGTTCGTTTCTGATATGGAATAAGCGCGGAATGTTGACCCCGTTCGGGCAGGGCATGCAGTATCGACAACCGGTGCAGCCGTTGTATGTGCGCGCGCGCAGTAGTTCAACAACACGCTCAACGGCTTCCGCTTCCGCTCCGTTCAAAGGGTTTGATGCCGCCATGGTAGCTAGGTTGTCTTCAAGCTGCTCCATCGTGGTCATTCCGCTTAAAATGACCTTAACGTTTTTGTAACTCTCGACAAAGCGAAGAGCCCACGAAGCGTTTGAATCGTTTGCCGAAAGAGCTGTGAAGGATGCCGAGACATCCTCGGGCAGCGTCGCGAGCACGCCCCCTTTGACAGGTTCCATGACAATGACGCTCACACCCAGCTCTTCTGCAAGCGCAAGACCCTTTTCGCCTGCTTGTACGTCCCTGTCCATATAGTTGAACTGAAGCTGACAAAAATCCCACTTGCGCGCGCGGATAATCTCCTCAAACGCCTCGTAGGAATCGTGAAAAGAGAAACCAAGCTTTACAATCCTGCCTTGGCGCTGATATTCTTCCAGAAGCTGCGGGATGCCGATTTGGTTGATTTTATCCCAGCGTTCTTTACTGAGCGCGTGAATCAGGTAAAAGTCGATATGATCCGTCTGGAGGTTTTTCATTTGAAATTCAAAAATATCCCGGGCTTCCTCAATCGTTTCTGCTTTCCAAGCTGGAAATTTGGTAGCGAGAAAAAATGTTTCCCTCGGCAGTTTGGAGAAGAACCTGCCGACAAAGGGCTCGCTTTCCATATTATGATAGTTATAAGCCGTGTCGTAATAATTTACGCCGCATTCATAAGCGCGAGCAAACAGTTTTTCCGCTTCCGGTTCGTCGATATGGCCGTCTTTTGTCGGCAAGCGCATACAGCCGAAGCCAAGTGCCGAAATTGTGAGTCCTCCGAGTTCATGATAGAACATTGTCCACCTCATATCTTTTTATGCATCATATTGTACCATCATCGCCGCGAATAAAAAAGCCCCTGTCCGAAGACAGGGGTGAGAAAACAGAGCTTGAAGCATTAATAATTTTCGGCTTTGATTTCAAAGTAGGCTTGCGGATGCGAGCAGACGGGGCAGACAGCAGGCGCGGCTTCGCCAATGTGGATGTGGCCGCAGTTGGTGCATTTCCAAATATATACGCCGTTGCGGTCAAAAACCTTGCCTTCCTCGATGTTGGCGAGCAGTTTAAGATAGCGCTCTTCGTGGCCCTTTTCGATCTTGGCAACGCCTTCCATCATGCGGGCGATCTCATCAAAACCTTCCTCACGGGCAACGTTGGCGAACCCGGCATACATGTCCGTCCACTCATAGTTTTCACCTGCGGCGGCATCCTTGAGGTTGTCGGTTGTTGTGGGAACTTTACCGCCGTGGATGAATTTGAACCAAAGCTTGGCATGTTCTCTTTCGTTGCCGGCGGTCTCCTCAAAGATATCCGCGATCTGGTTAAAACCATCTTTGCGCGCCTGGGATGCATAGTAGGTGTACTTGTTCCTCGCCTGCGACTCGCCTGAGAATGCTGCCATCAGGTTGGCCTCTGTTTTTGTTCCTTTGAGTTCTTTCATGGTATTTCCCCTTTCAGTATTGTTTATGATGAATGTTCTTGGCACTCCCTGCAAACGCCCGTGAAAAGCATGACAACGTCCGTTACCGCGATATCCTTTTGAACGTTGGCTGCCGCGCAGACGTTGGGCATATCGTCGGCGTAAATATCTACGGTTTTTCCGCAAGCCGAGCAGATTGCGTGATAATGCGCGCTGGTGTTTCCGTCAAACCGATCCGGGCCGTTTTTTGAATGAATACGAAGGATCATTCCGTGTTTGACGAGCTGATTCAAATCGCGATAAACAGTCGCAAGGCTGAGCCCTGCATGTTCGGGCTTGATCATAGAATAAAGATCTTCCGCGGTTGGGTGAGCATCTGAGGCGCGCAGAGCGGTTAAAATGACTTCCCGCTGCTTTGAGTAAATCATAAGCGCGCCTCCCTAATTAAGAATGATTATTAATATTATTATATAATTAAATTTTAAAAAGTCAAGACGATGATAGGAAATATTCGTATCTTATAGATGTGTCTGTGCGGAACCGAAAACTAACTAAAAGGCATGGCGTTTCGAGGCGCTGACGGAAAGTCCGCAACGCCTCAATAAAGCCAAATCGGTTAGGAGTACATGCCGTTGGCGGACATGTAGTTGTAGCTCTGTTCGCCGTGCTGCTGTTTTTCTTTTTGGATGTGGTTAAGCGTGCTGCGCACGTTCGCATCCGTAAATTCGAAAATGCATGTGTTATAAGTGGAGGAAACATGCTTTTCACTCGTCAGCGCATCCGAGCATAGGTAAGCGTCATTCTGCTTGTCTTGCGCAGAACAGTTGCTTGGTTGGAACTGCATGGTTTGTTGATTGCCGCCTTGCTGCGCGCTGCTCCCTTGCTGGGAGCCGCCGCCTTGCGCCATCATGGGCTGGCTGCCGGAAGCGATTTGATCCAACGTTTGCAAGTGCTGTTGTTCGTGCTCTCTTATCTGTGAAAACAGGTTTTTCAACTGTCCGTCACAGGCTTCGTTTGAGTATTTTGCGTACTTATCGATGCATAATTGCTCCTGGGAGCGAAGGCCCTTGAGCAGCGTCGATTCCTTTTGGGTCAATGCCAAATTCATCACCTCGCGTTTATTATGAAGCGGAAGAAAAAGCATTATGCTCTGTTTTTCCGTTTGCGAGCATCCAAGTAATGTCAAATACAAAAATCGCCCGTTCGGGAGATTGGGCGATTGAGCGTATCGATCGTGCGGCTGCGGTTCAGGGGTGCGCGCGCTTTTTCTCAATAGCTTCGGCATTCGCTTTTGTCGTCGAGATTTCGCCTCTGGGATGTTGCGGAGGTGCATAAATCGTAAATAGTTTCAGCGGCAGGTTTCCGGAGTTGATGATGTTATGCCATATTCCCGCGGGTACCTGCACGGAAATACCTTTGGAAATCACGCGCTGAACATCCAGCTTTTCCTTGGAGGAGCCCATTCGAACGATGGCGCGCCCACTTTCAACGTAAATGAACTGATCTGCGGCCGCATGCATCTCCAGACCGATGTCGCCGCCCGCGGGTATGCTCATGAGCACTGTTTGCGAATGCCGTCCGGTCCAGATGACGGTGCGAAAATTTTGGTTTTGATCTGCTGCCTGAGAAATATCAATGATAATTGGTTCCTGTCCGTGATCCGGGGATTTCGGGGCATGGTTGTTTTGACTGTACATACCGGGGCTCCTTTCGGGAATTCTTGTATACTATATGCACCGTCAGCGGCACCTGTGCCGCGCATGAAAACGGGCCTGCCTTCCGGCAGACCCGCGCCCGTTCAACGCGTTAATCTATCAACAAACGCTCTCATTTCCTGCTTTGAACGGATAGAATGCGTCTGATCGATCAGCGCCTGCTGCGCCTCGTTTGACAGGCTGCTGAAATGGCGCATCGCCTGAAGATTCTGCGCCAAAGCCATGCCCAAACCGAGCGGCAGTTCCGGACCTTGCGAATGGGTTTTCATATCAATCACCTCAAAGGTAGTGTGCGCGCCGTTCGCGCAAAGGATGCACGGCGCCGCTCCGACCGTCAAAGCGCATGTACGGGGGGACGACAGACTCCGTCCTCACATACATAAAACGTTGTTTCGCCGTGAACGATCGGATATTTCGCATCAGACACGAGCCGAAATGCCCAGTCCGAGCGGATACCAAACAAACGCAAAGACTTGGGATCGTTTGTCGCGCAAGCGATTTTTTTTACGGGTAGGGCGGAATACAAATAGAAACCATATCCCATGGGATAATGAACCGCTTGCGCATTCATAAACCCGGCTTGCTTGCGCGCTGTCTCATACAAGTCTTCGTCATCGAACAGAAGGGAAAGGCGGGTGAGATTATATGCCATCAGGGAGTTGCCGGAAGGCATTGCGCCATCATAAGTTTCCTTGGTTCTGGCAATCAACTTCTCATTCGGTTCACCGGAGAATAGAAAACCTCCGTTCGTTTCATCGTGGAACAGGCGGCAGGTTTCAAGCGTAAGTGCTTTCGCGCGCGCGAGGAACCGCTCCTCAAACGTCGCTTCATACGCTTGGATCAACGCGAAAATCGTACAAGCATAATCGTTTAAAAAACCCGCTCCGGCGCGCTTACCGGCGGCGGTGCCGGCGAAAACGGCGTTGTCCTGCGTCAGCACACGTTCGATATAAGCCAGCGTATCCTTTGCAATATCCGCGTAGAGATCTTCTTTGAAAATACGCGCAGCCATCGCATACGCTGCTGCAACAAGTGCATTCCATGCGGTGAGCTTCTTGTTGTCCGTTAGTGGCTTCACACGTCTGTTGCGGTAGTCATATATCTTGGGTATCCACTCGTCCACATCCGAACTGCTGTCTCCGGAACGGATCAGATTTGGAATATTTGCCCCTTCAAAATTGCCTTCAGGCTGAATATCATAGCGCTCACAAAAGCGCGTACCTTCATATTCGCCCAGAGTCGCCTTGATCTCGTCCTGCGTAAAAAGATAGAATTGACCTTCTGCGCCTTCGCTGTCCGCATCCTGTGCGGAATAATAACCGCCATCAGGCGCGCGCAGTTCGCGATCGATGTACTGAAGTACGCGCCGGGTGACAGACCTGTAAAGCGGCTTATCGGTTTGTTCAAATGCCATGGCATACGTCATCGCGAGCAGCGCGTTATCATAGAGCATCTTTTCAAAGTGCGGAACCAGCCAGAATCGATCCGTTGAATAACGGCAGAAACCGCCCCCGACATGGTCGAATATGCCGCCGCGATACATGCAATCGAGCGTCTTTTCTGCGATATCGGGCGCGGTATGCAAAAGAAACATTAGGTTGTGCGGCGACGGAAACTTTGGCGCTTCACCGAAGCCGCCGTATTGCGCATCGAATCTGCTCCGATATTGTTCCACTGCCTCCCGTATCGGGGCGCTCTCGCGCGGCTCTTTATCCCTTGTGTCGATGTCGATCAACTCCGTCAAACGGGCAGCGTTCCTTTGGAGGGACGAACGATTGCCCTGCCAGGCTTCCTGCAACGCTTTGAGAACCCTGAGGAACATAAACTTGGGGAAGTAGGTCCCGGCGTAGAAAGGCTTTGCATCCGCACCCATAAACACGCTCAGCGGCCAACCACCATTGCCGGTCATAGCCTCGCAAGCGCGCATGTAGACGGCATCAATATCAGGCCGCTCCTCGCGGTCTACCTTAATGCAGACGAAATGTGCGTTGAGTACTTGCGCGACATCGTCATCCTCAAAACATTCGTGCGCCATAACATGGCACCAATGGCAGGTGGAATAGCCGATGGAGAGGAACACAGGCTTGTCTTCCGTGCGTGCTTTCTCGAAGGCTTCTTCGCCCCAAGGAAGCCAGTCGACAGGATTATGAGCGTGCGCGAGAAGATACGGGGAAGTTTCTTTGATGAGCCTGTTTGTTTGATTGACCTGTTCTTTCATATGGCGCTCCTGTCGTATGCTCCGTGTGACGCATCGCGTCACTCGCTCTATGAAATAGCATTTCTTTGCGCGGGGATCATTATTCTGTCGTTG
>CAZJYV010000065.1:0-542 GCA_964550295.1 uncultured Clostridium sp.
AAAGGCGACGATGTTTTTCGCCGTCGTCTCGCTCAGCCCGGAAACCCGCCGAAGCAGCGAGGATGAGGCGGTGTTCACATCCACGCCAACGGCGTTGACGCAATCCTCCACAACGCCCGCGAGCGCCTCGTCCAGCCGCTTTTGCGGCATGTCGTGCTGGTATTGTCCCACGCCGATGGCCTTGGGCTCAATTTTCACAAGCTCCGCCAGCGGGTCCTGCAACCTTCTTGCGATGGATACGGCGGAGCGCAGGTTCACATCATACTGCGGAAACTCTTCCGATGCAAGCTTTGACGCGGAATAGACCGATGCACCCGCTTCGTTGACGATCATGTAGCTGACGCCGGGGGTTCTTTGAATCAGCTCCACGCTCATCTGCTCCGTTTCGCGCGAGGCCGTGCCGTTGCCGATGGCAATGTGTTCCACGCCGTGCTTTTTAACGAGTTTCTCAAGCGCGTCGATCGCCTCGAGCTTCTGCTTCTCTCCGAAGGTGGGGTATACGACCGTCGTATCGAGCACCTTGCCCGTCGCATCTACGACGG
>CAZJYV010000065.1:552-9822 GCA_964550295.1 uncultured Clostridium sp.
TTGCAGCCGTTGCGGTAGCCGGGGTCAAGCCCCATGGTGACGTGTCCCTTCACGGGCGGCTGCATGAGGAGGGGTTTGAGGTTGAGCGCAAAATTATGGATTGCTCCTTCAGCCGCCGTTTCCGTCACGGCGGCAAAAACCTCCCGCTCCATCGAGGGAAACAGCAGGCGGTCATAGGAATCCTCCGCAGCCTTTCTGACAAATTCCGTCGCAGGCGAGCCGGGCTTCACCGTTTCAAAACAGACGATCGCAAGGGCGGCTTCCCGGTCGATCTCGATTGCCGCCTTGAGGAAACCTTCCTTCTCGCCGCGGTTGACGGCAAGCACCTGATGCCCCTGCAATTTCGGCAGCGGTTGGATAAATTTGTAATACAGGCTGTAGACCGAATCCTCTTCCTTGGCGGCGGCGGCGCTCATGAAGCCGCACTTGAAGATCAGCTCGCGCAGTTTGCGGCGGATCTCCGCGCTGTCCGATACCATCTCCGCGATGATATCGGATGCGCCGGCCAGCGCCTCGTCCGCGCTTGAAACGCCTTTTTCCTCATCGATGTAAGCCTTCGCCAGATCGCCCGGCGCAGGCATGTTTCTTTTTTGCTCAAGCAGTTCCACCGCAAGCGGCTCCAGCCCTTTTTCCCGGGCGACAGTCGCGCGGGTGCGGCGTTTTTGCTTATAAGGGCGGTAAATATCCTCCACCTCGGCAAGCGTCGCGGCGGCGTCGATCTGCGCGGCAAGCTCGTCCGTCAGCTTATCCTGTGCGGCAATGGTCTTTTTGACTTCCTCGCGGCGTTCGGCCAGACTCTGCAGGTACGCAAGCCTGTCCGCAAGCTCGCGCAGCGTCGTATCGTCCATGGCGCCGTGCAGTTCCTTGCGGTAGCGCGCGATGAAGGGGATGGTGTTACCCTCGTCGATGAGCGCAACCACATTTTTGACATGCGATTCGTTTTGGTGCAGCTCCCGCGCGAGTATTTGGATGATGCTTTCCATGGCGCCTCCTTCAAGCGAAATCCAAACCAGTGTACCACAAAGGCGCGACCCTGAAAAGCCGGGTTCGGATGCGTTTCATGAGGCATCAGCGCATCGCCGCGCTGCACGGAGGCGGATGCATCCGCATACGGAACCTGTTTGCCGAACCATTTTCAGTTTTTCGCGCCCTTGGGTGCCTCGTTTCCGCTGCCGCCATTGTAATACACCGTCTGCCCCGGCGCGATGGAGCGCGTAATCCACACGTTGCCGCCGATGACGCAGCCCGCGCCGATGCTCGTCTGCCCGCCGAGGATGGTCGCCCCCGCATAGATCACCACGCAGTCGCCGATATCCGGGTGGCGCTTGATGCCCTTGATGGGGTTGCCTTCCCCATCGAGATCGAAGCTTTTCGCGCCCAGCGTCACGCCCTGATAAAGCTTCACATGGTTTCCGATGTGGCAGGTTTCTCCAATAACGACACCGGTGCCGTGGTCGATGAAAAAAGACTCCCCGATCTGCGCGCCGGGATGGATGTCGATGCCCGTGAGTTGATGCGCGTACTCTGTCATCATGCGCGGAAGGAGCGGCACACGGAGTTCATACAGCTTATGCGCGAGGCGGAAAATGCTGATCGCCTCGAACGCGGGATAGGCGAGCATGATCTCATCCTTGGATAGGGCGGCGGGGTCCCCCTGATAAGCCGCTTCGATGTCCGTCTCAAGCGTTTGTGCGATATCGGGCAGGGAATCGATGAACGCCGCGATGACGGCGTCCGACTCCCCGTTATCCGGATCGAAGGCGCAAATCAGTTCCCCCAGCGCGAGCGCCGCTTGGTTGAGGTAGTTGCTGATGATGCTTTGCGCGTTGACGCAGCACACATCCGCGCCGAATATCTGCGGATAGATGGCGCTGCGCACAAGCTGGATGAGCTTGGCGACTTTTTCCTTGAGGCCGGGGCGGTTGATCGCCCCCTCCCTTGTGGATGCGTGGATGTGCGCAAGCCCTTTGGCCGCGCCGTATATGCTGCCCGCGAGACGTTCCGCGTTATCGTTTGCATTGAATTCCATCGTCATGCCTTTCATTTCCTACTAATTTAATATGAATTATAGACCAATCAACATATGAAGTCAATATGTTGATTGGCCCTGTTCTTTTTATATGTCGATGGAAAGCGTTTTGTTCGTTATGTCTGCGACGGCAGGCCGTTCATTCCGCAAACATCGGGGAGGAAAGATACCGGTCGCCTGTGTCGGGCAGCAGCACAACGATATTCTTGCCCTTGTTTTCCGGCCGCCGGGCAAGCTCGATCGCAGTCCACGCCGCCGCGCCGGAGGAGATGCCCACAAGCACGCCCTCCGCCCTGCCGATTTCACGGCCGGTGGCAAACGCGTCCTCATTGGAAACGAGGATGATTTCATCGTAAATCTTCGTGTTGAGTACGCCGGGCACAAAGCCCGCGCCGATGCCCTGGATCTTATGGGCTCCCGCAACGCCCGTGGACAGCACCGCGGACGAAGCCGGCTCGACCGCCACAATTTTGATGCGCGGATTTTTTGCCTTGAGGTATTCGCCCACGCCCGTGACCGTGCCGCCCGTTCCTACCCCGGCGACGAAAATATCAACCTGCCCGTCGGTATCTGCCCAAATTTCGGGGCCTGTGGTCCTGCGGTGAACCTCGGGGTTGGCGGGGTTGACGAACTGGCCGGGGATGAAGCTGTCCGGAATTTCCCTCGTAAGCTCCTCTGCTCTGGCGATGGCGCCTTTCATGCCCTTTGCGCCTTCGGTCAGAACAAGCTCTGCGCCGTAAGCCTTCATGATCTGCCTGCGCTCGACGGACATCGAATCCGGCATCACGATGATGGTCCGATACCCGCGCGCCGCCGCGACCGAAGCGAGGCCGATGCCCGTGTTGCCGGAGGTCGGCTCGATGATGACGGATCCCTTTTTGAGAAGACCCTTTTGCTCCGCGTCGTCGATCATCGCCTTGGCGATGCGGTCCTTCACGCTGCCGGCGGGGTTCAAATACTCCAGCTTGGCGAGCAGCCGCGCCGCAAGGCCATGTTCCTTTTCGATGCGGGTCAGCTCAAGCAGCGGCGTTTTTCCGATCAGCTGGTCGGCGGATGTATAAATGTTTGCCATCGTTTTATCTCCTTTTTGTTCTGTAAACCGATTATATCTCTATTAACATATATAGTCAATATGTTTATATGTTTTATCGTTTCACGCCTTGAATCTCAATAAATCCTGTGCTAAACTGGGTTTATATCCAACTGAGGGATGGTGACATGCCGATGATTGTTTCCGCAAAGGGCCGGTACGCGCTTGCGGTCATGATGGACTTAGCCCTGCACAATACGGGCGACTATCTCCTGCTCAACGACATCGCTTCGCGGCAGGGGATATCCGAAAAATACCTCGAGGGAATTATGGCGGTTCTAAGCAAGAGCGGCCTCGTGCTTTCCCTGCGCGGCAGAGGCGGCGGATACAAGCTTTTAAAAACGCCCGCAGAATACAGCGTGGGCAGCATCTTAAAGCTGACGGAAGGCTCCCTCGCGCCCGTTTCCTGCGCGGAGGGCGCGTGCGCGCGCGCGGCTGAATGCCGCATGTATCCCATGTGGGCCAACCTCGACCGGATGATCGGGGACTACTTCGAAAGCATCACGATTGCCGACCTTGTTGCCGAGGGAAACGCGGCAGATCATTACGTCATTTGAAGGCCGCGCGTCACAAAAAACGGAACACCCAAAATTTATGGGTTGACAGGCTGCGGGACCGCCGCTATAATATGCCCTAATTGATCGGAATCACAATCGGGGAAAGGAGACGCGTCATATGATCGGCACCGACGGCAGCGCGAACGTCCGTAACATGATGATGCCTATGTGCATGTGCATGAGCATGCGCATGTTTGCCCGCGCCGCAAAATATGACCCGTCTTGTCGGACATCCTGATTTCACTCGAACAGAGCGGACTGTTGCGGGCAGGAAACAAGCGGGTTTCCTGCCCTGATTTTTTATGTTCCGGAGAATGCATATGATCGAGATACGAAGCCTGAACAAAACGTTTTCCTCTCCCGCCGGCGCCGTCACGGCGCTGTCGGATATCAGCCTCACCATCAACGACGGGGAGATTTTCGGCATCATCGGCCTTTCAGGCGCGGGTAAAAGCACGCTGGTGCGCTGCATCAACCTGCTCGAAAGCCCCACTTCCGGCACCGTCGTCATCGACGGAAGCGACCTGACCGCCCTGCCCAAGAAAGAGCTGCTTAAGGTGCGCCGCAACATCGGCATGATCTTCCAGGGTTTCAACCTGCTCGCGCAGAGAACCGCCCTTGGCAACGTGCTGTATCCGCTGGAAATTGCGGGCGTCGAGCGCGGCGCGGCAAAAGCGCGCGCAAGGGAGCTTTTGGCGCTCGTGGGCTTACATGACCGCGAAAAGGCGTACCCTTCCCAACTGTCGGGCGGACAGAAGCAGCGCGTGGCCATCGCCCGTGCGCTCGCAACACGTCCCAAGTATCTTCTGTGCGACGAGGCGACCAGCGCGCTTGACCCCAACACCACGCGCGCCATTCTGGATCTGCTGCGCGAAATCAACAGAACCCTCGGCGTGACGATCGTCGTCATCACGCACGAGATGGGCGTGATCGAAAGCATCTGCGAGCGCGTCGCCGTCATAGACAGCAGCCGCATTGCGGAGGTGGGCAGCGTGCGCGAGCTTTTCACCAACCCACAGTCCGCTATCGCAAAGGAGCTGATCCTCCCCCGCGCGAAAACCGCGGAAGCGGTCAGGGGCGGCGCAAAGCTGCGGCTCGTCTTCAACGGGGAAGCCTCGAATCAGCCCGTCATCGCAAACCTCGTGCTCGCCTGTCAAGTGCCCGTCAACATCCTGTTTGCGGACATGAAGGACATCGACGGCAGGAATTACGGCCACATGCTGCTGCAGCTGCCGGATGATGCGGCGCTTGCGGAACGCGCGGCGCAATGGCTCGCGGCAAACGGCATTTCGTTCACGAAGGAGGCGTAAGGTATGTTTTCAGAAATGTTCGATAAACTCTGGGCGAACGGCATCGTTCAGCTCGGCATCTGGGAGACGCTGTACATGACCTTTCTCTCGACGTTTTTCGCCTACCTGATCGGCATGCCGCTTGGCCTTTTGCTCTCGGTCAGCGACAAGGGCGGCATCCGCCCGATGCGGGTGCTCAACCGGGTGCTCGGCATTTTTGTAAACGCGTTCCGAAGCGTGCCGTTCATCATCCTGATGGTCGCGATGCTGCCCATCGCCAAGTTCATCGTCGGCACGAGCCTTGGCAACGAGGCGATGATCGTTACCCTCGTGATCGCGGCTGCGCCGTATGTGGCGCGCATGGTGGAATCCTCCATCAAGGAAGTGGACGCAGGCGTCATCGAGGCCGCGCACGCGATGGGAACGCCCTCGCTGCGGATCGTGTTCAAGGTGCTCATCCCCGAGGCGAAGCCCGCACTCGTCATCGGTGCGGTGATCTCGACGGTTACCATCCTCGGCTACTCGGCAATGGCGGGAACCATCGGCGGCGGTGGGCTGGGCAAGATCGCCATCACCTACGGCTACCAGCGTTATAACGACGACATCATCTGGATTTGCGTCGCGCTCACCATCCTGATCGTGCAGCTCATACAGGAATTCGGCATGCGCCTCGCCCACAAAGTGGATAAGCGCGCACGGCAGTAACCGCCGCAGCAACGGAGCGAAACCGGCCGGCCGGATCGCATAGATTTGATTTTGACGGAAAGGACAGCAGCGTATGAAAACGGAGCAATTCCCGCAGACGCACTCGCTTTTACCCCGCATGGGCGGATTTCGAATGCCGGTGCGGGCAACCGCGCCCTAAGGGCACAACAACGTTCACACCAGCGATCAAAACGATAAAACTTAAAGGAGAATATATATGAAAAAGCTGATTTCCATCATCATTGCCCTCACCCTCGCGCTCGCGCTCGCGGGCTGCGGTCAGACCGAAGCGCCCGCCGCAACCGAAGCGCCTGCGGCTACCGAAGCACCCGCCGCAACCGAAACGCCCGCTGCCGAAGCAACGTTCGATGCCGAACATACCATCACCGTCGGCGCAAGCTCCACCCCGCACGCGGAGATCCTCGAGCAGGTTAAGGCCGCCCTTGCGGCCGAAGGGTATAACCTTGTGATCGTCGTATACGATGATTACGTGCTGCCCAATCAGGCGCTTGCCGACGGCACGCTCGATGCGAACTACTTCCAGCATGTACCCTATCTCAACAGCTACAACGCGGCCAACGGCACAAACCTGGTTTCCGCGGCTGCGATCCACTACGAGCCGTTCGGCATTTACGGCAACGGCGTAACCGACCTGACCCAGCTTGCCGCCGGTGCGACGATCATCCTGCCCGCGGACGACAGCAACGAAACGCGCGCGCTGCTCCTGCTGCAGCAGGAAGGTCTCATCGCGCTGCCCGAGGGCGCAAACGCGCTGGATGGCGTAACGACGCTTGACATCACCGATGCCAAAGGATACAATATCGTAACCGTGCAGGCGGATACGGTCGCGGCGCAGCTGAACAACAGCGACGCGGGAACCATCGCCATCATCAACGGCAACTATGCGCTCGCAGCCGGTCTGAAGATTGCCGACGCGCTCGCCATCGAGGACGCCTCGGGCGACGCAGCGCAGACCTACGGCAACATCATCGCCGTCCGCTCCGGAGATGAGAGCAGCGCGAAGATCCAGGCGCTCATCGCCGCCCTCACGACTGACGCGGTCCGGGCGTCCATCAGCGCCACCTACAACGGCGCGGTGATCCCTCTATTCTGATCATCCCTTTTTATTGTTTTGCCCCAGCGCGAAGCCCGTTTTAACCACGCGGGCTTCGTGCATTTTTGGCGCTTTGCCGCGGTTGTTTTTTTATTTTATAAGTGATATCATGCAGCGGTGAGGAAAAAAGGATGAAGCGGCTTGGCTTAACAATCAACGGCATCGTGCAGGGCGTGGGCTTCCGGCCGTTTTTGTACCGGGAGGCGGCGCGCCTACATATCAAGGGCTTCGTGCGCAACACAAGCTTTGGCGTGTATGCCGAAATCGAGGGTGCGGACGAAGACTGCGCCGCATTCGTCGAAACTGTCCAAAACAATCCGCCGCCCCTCGCGCGCGTCACCCGCATCGACGCGGCTGCGCTGGAGCCAAAGGGGGACGCGGCTTTTGTGATCATCCAAAGCGAGCCGGGCGCGCGCACCGCGCTCATCTCGCCCGATATCGGCATCTGCGACGCGTGCAAAAAGGATATCTTTAACCCGGAGGACCGCCGTTTTGGCTACGCGTTCACCAACTGCACAAACTGCGGCCCGCGCTTCACCATCATCCGGGATATTCCGTACGACCGCAAAAGTACGACTATGGCGGACTTTGCCCAGTGTAAGGCCTGTCAGGCGCAATACGATAACCCGCTTGACCGTCGCTTCCATGCGCAGCCCAACGCCTGCCCCGTCTGCGGGCCGAAGCTATCCTTTTTGGTTGACGGAAAAGCCGTTGAGGGCGACCCCATCGGGTTTTTCGGCTCGTTCATCGCACGGGGACAGATCGTGGCTGTGAAGGGGCTGGGCGGCTTTCATCTTGCGTGCGACGCGGAAAACGAGGCTGCCGTCGCCCGTCTGCGGCGCGCCAAGGCGCGTGATGAAAAGCCTTTTGCCGTTATGATGCGGGATCCGGATGTCGTCCGGCGAACCTGCGCGCTTTCATCAGAGGAGGAAGTTCTCCTCGCCTGCCACAGAAAACCCATCGTGCTGCTCCATAAAAAGGAAGGCGCGTCGCTCGCGCCGTCCGTCGCGCCCGAAAACGCGCGGCTTGGCGTGATGCTTCCCTACACGCCGCTCCACTGTCTGCTTATGGAGACGGCGGAAGCCCTCGTGCTCACGAGCGGCAACGCATCCGACCGGCCGATGGTTTTTCGGGATGAGGATGTTCCCGCAGCCTTCGCCGGCATTGCGGATGCCGTTCTGACGCACGACCGGGAAATCGTGCGCCGCATGGATGACAGCGTGGCGTTGGTGTCGCGGGGCAGACCCCGCCTCATCCGCCGCGCGCGCGGTTATGTGCCGGAGCCGCTGCCCATCAGGGACGGCGGGCCGGTCATCTTTGCCGCCGGTGCGCAGCAGAAGAACACGTTTTGCTTAACAAAGGACGGCAACGCCTTCCTCAGCGGGCATATCGGCGACCTGGACGATCCGGAAACCGAGCGCAGCTATCGGGAGGAGGCCGCCTCTTTCATCCGCCTGTTCGACGCAAAGCCGGAGGTTGCCGCGTGTGACCTGCACCCGGACTATCTGTCGAGCCGGTACGCGAAAAGCCTCGGCCTGCCGCTCGTGCCGGTGCAGCACCACAGGGCGCATTTCGCCTCCGTGCTTGCGGAACACGCCATCAAAGATGCGGCGCTCGGCTTCATCTTTGACGGAACGGGTCTGGGGGATGACGGCACAGTCTGGGGCGGAGAAGTTTTTTTCGGCAGCGTCGGAACGAGCGAGCGCGTCGGCCACCTGCTGCCCTTCCCTCTGCTCGGCGGGGACGCCGCCGCGAGGGAGCCGTGGCGCTGCGCGCTTGCCCTGGCGGAGGCCGCGCTCGGTCAGGAGGCCGCGCTTGCCTTTGCGCCGGATGAAAAAAGCGCGCAAATCCTCCTCCGCGCACGGGACGCAGGCATCAATGCGCCGTTGTCCTCGAGCATGGGCAGGCTGTTCGACGGAATCGCCGCCATCGCAGGCATCCGCCAGAGAATCTCTTATGAGGGGCAGGCGGCGGCGGAACTCGAACAGGCAGCGGACAGGTCTGTGGAAGGGAGCTATCGCTTCATTATTATAAAAGATGAAGGCAGGCTTGTTTTCGATTGGAGGGACGTCGTCGCCCAAGCCGCGCGCGACGCACGGGCGGGTCTTGGCGCGGGCGGCATTTCCGCGCGCTTCCACAGGGCGTGCGTTTCACTCGTGCAGGACGCGGCGCTGCTTCTTCGCGAACGGACGGGCTGCGATACCGTCGCCCTTTCGGGCGGGTGCTTTATGAACGAGCAGCTCGATCAGGGCTGCTTTGCTGCGCTAAAAGCGGCGGGGTTTGCCGTTTACACGAACGAGGCACTGCCGGTCAACGACGGCGGCATCAGCTATGGACAGGCGGCGATTGCCGCGATCGGATACGGAGGTTAATTATGTGCCTGGCGATACCGGGAAGGATCATTGAAATCAAAGGGGGCGACGCCGTTGTTGATTACGGCGGCGTGACGAAAAAAGCATCGCTTCGGCTGTGTCCGGAGGCGGCCG